>NZ_JBHWEN010000003.1:0-125577 GCF_042734215.1 Kitasatospora sp. NPDC059673
TGCCGGGCGCGCGACGCCGGATCATCCGCCCCCAGCCCTGGCGGGCCGGGAGGTGCCCCCACCCCCAGCCCTGGCGGGCTGGGAGGTGCCCCCACCCCCAGCCCTGGCGGGCTGGGAGGTGCCCCCACGGACGCACCGCCGAAACATCCAAGTACACCCAGGACGAGGACGTTCCGGCGGCACGCCCAGCCGGGCGCGAAATGGGGGTACCTCCCAGCCCCCAAGGGCTGGGGGAGCCGCGCGCCCGGCAAGATCGGCCGGACAGGGCCTAGTCGTCGACCTCGGCCACGCCGGTGATGCGGTGGAGGGCGAAGGTGCGGACTTCGTCGGTGAGGTGGTCGTAGGCGGTGACGAAGCCGCCCTCGACCTTGACCGGGTCGATGACGCGCTGCGAGGAGAGGCCCTCCGCGTTGATGTAGCCGATCCACATGCGTTCGCCGAGGAGGACCGCGGTCTGCAGGGAGGCGAGGGTATCGGCGGCTGCGGTGCGCGGGACGGCCGCGCTCGCGGGGCCGGCGACGGCGTCCTTGCGGGGGGCGGTCGCGGCGCGGTCGCCGGCCCGGATGGCGCGGACGGCGGCGGTGAGCAGGGTGTCGTCGGGGCGGGCGGGGCCGTCGGGGACGGGGGTGGGGGCGGTGCGTGGCGGGGTGCGGCGGGCGTCGGGGCGGGTGATCACCACGTCGCCCTCGGCGGACTCCGCGGCGGGCGCGTAGCCCATGGTGCGCAGCACGGTGAGCAGGGTGTCCGGCGGGGCCTGCGCGGCGAGCACGGTGGGGGCGAGCAGCCGTAGGCGCAGTTCCGCGGCGCGCCGGTCGGCGAGGACTTCGCCGAGCAGGCGGGGGTCGTCGCAGCGCAGGTAGGAGGACGCGGCGCCGACCCGCAGGATGCCGTGGCGGCGGGCGACGTCGTCGATCAGGTAGGCGAGCGGCTGCGGGACGGGTGTGCGGGAGTGCTGGGCGAGGAGGCCCTGCAGGTCGGCGGCGGTGCGTCCGGCGTCGAGGGCGCGGCGGATGCTGTCGGGGGTGAAGCGGTAGACGGTCGCGCCGCCCTTGGACTCGATGTCGGCGCAGAGCGCGAGTGTCTGGGCGAGCGGGGTGAGCAGCGGGCCCGGGGCGATCGCCGTGAGGTCGGGCTGCAGGATGACGTGGTCGAGGGGTTCGGGCAGCAGCGGGGCGAGGACGCCGGTGGGGTCGGTGCCGGCGAGCAGGGCGCGGGCGGGGGCGGCGAGTGCGCCGCGGCCGGTGATGCCGAGCAGTTCGGCCTCGTGCAGGGTCCAGTCGGTGAGCGTCTCGCGCAGGTCGCGGCCGTCGGGGCCGGTGGGGCCGCCGCGCAGCGGGCGGTGCCAGCGCAGGGCGGGCAGCAGGGCGTCGGCCCCGGCGGCGGTGCCGGGGGGCTGTTCGGCGAGCCGGGTGAGGGTGGCGCGGCGGACGGACGGGGCGAGGGTGCGGTCGAGTTCGGGGCCGAGGGCGGCGCGCGGCCGGCCCTTGCCGTCGGGGGTGCCGGTCAGGCGGCCGACCCGGGTGGCGGCGAGCCAGGTCCGGGCGAGCAGGGTCCAGCGTTCGGCGGTGTCCTGCTGTCGCCACTGGTCGTAGGCGGGGGTCGGCGCCCACACTTCGTCGATCTCGCCGTCGGGGGCCAACAGCCCTGCGGTGTAGGCGAGTTCGAGCCAGAACGCGGCGTCGGACTCGGAGCATTCCAGGAGTGCGGCGGCGCGCTTGAGGTCGCGGACGCCGAGGCCGCCGGCCCGCAGGGTGGGCGGCGGGGTGAGGCCCCAGGCTTCGAGCAGCTCTTCGAGGGTCCGTACGGCGGTGGCGGCCTGTCCGGCGGCGGTGCGGTCGACGAGTGCGGGGTCGCGGGTGACGACGGGGGTGACGGCGGGCGGGGCCGGTTCGACGGCGCGGTGGGTGCGGCCGCCGCGCAGGTGCAGGGCGAGTTCGCGGGGCAGCACCACCGAGGTGGGGCTGGAGGGCAGCAGCAGGCCGCGGGCGAGCAGCCACTCGACGGGGCTGTGCGCGTCGTCGGCGGTGACCTGCCGGGCGGCGTCCGGGACGGTGCCGGTGGGCGGCCCCCAGACCAGGCGTTCCAGCAGGCCGAGGGCGGCGGGCGGGGCCTGGTCGAGCAGCGCGGTCAGGCGCTTGCGGTCGCCGAGCAGGGCGGTGAGCGCGGCGACGGCGGTGACCGGGTCGGGGGTGGGCGGCAGTCCGGCGCCGGCCAGCAGCTGCTGGAGGCGGGCGGGCGACATGCCGACGGTGGCCTCGGCGAGGGTCGGGCCGAGACCGGTGCGGCCCGGGTTGGTGGCGCTCGGGGCGAGTGCCTCGCGGACGGCGAGGACCAGCCGCAGCGCCGAGTCCGGGCCCCAGATCAGGGCCTGTTCGCGCAGCCGGGCGAGTGCGCCGGGGAGCGCGGCGGTGACGGCTGCGCGGTCCACCGGGTCGGCACCGGGGTGCGGCTTGACCCGGGCCGGCCCGGCCAGCAGGTTGCGCACGACGGTCTCGGAAGCGCCCTCGGGGGCGGCGGCCAGCGCCTCGGCGGTCTGCAGGGTGAAGCGGTCGAGCCGCTCCAGCGCGCGCAGCACGGACGCCCGGCTGGAGAGCCGGGCGGACAGCTGGGTGAGGTCGGTCGGCACCGGGTTCAGCAGGTCGGGGCGGGCCCGGAGCAGCGCCGCGACAGCGTCGTCCTCCCGGCCGCGGAGTTCCTCGGCCAGCGTGCGGGGGGCGCTTGCGCGGGTGGTGCGCGGCGCGCTCTGCGGTGCGGTCATCCGGTCCAGCCTAGTCAACGCCCCCGTCCGAGGCCCAGAACGGCGGAAGAACTCCCGGCGAAACCGGGGCGGTCCGGGCCCGGCGGGGCGTCGGCGTCCACTGGACGGGGCTCGCTTCGGGCGGCCGCGGGTGGGTACCGTCTCGATGCGGCGGGATGTACGACGTGAGGGCGGGTGGCGGGGCGATGGCGGGCGGCTCGTGGTGGCGCGAGGGCGGGTCGGCGGACGGCTCGGACGGCGGGGACAGCGTGTACGTTCCCGCGCCGGCGGCCGAGCCGCCGCCGGTGGCGGCCGTCCCGTCGGCGCCGCCGATGCCGGTGACACCTCCGCCGCAGCGCCGCGTCGAGTTCGACAAGCCGGTGCCGCCCCCCGTCGAGTTCGAGCTGCCGGCCGGGCCGTCCCAGGACGAGGTGGACCGGGCCGCGCACTGGGCGGAGGGGCGTGGCCGCGCCGACGTCACCTCGGTGTTCCCCGGCTGGACCGAGGTGTACTTCGACCTGCCGGCGGAGGAGCCGGAGCCGAAGGCCGCGCCGGAGCCGGAGCCGGAGCCGGAGCCGGAGCCCGAACCCGAGCCGCCGGCCCCGGCCGAGCCGCGTCCGGGCCTGGCGGTGCGTGCCCTGCGCTTCCTCCTCGGCAAGCCGCAACCGGTTCCTGCTCCGGAGCCCGCACCCGCCACCGCCCCGGCGGCCGGCGGCGGGGCCCGGCGGCCCGCGCCACTGCTGCTGCTCGGCGCGGCGGTGCTGCTCGGCGGCGCGGTGACGGGTTCGCTGCTGGCGATGCTGCTGGGCTGGGGCCTGGCGTACCTGTCGAGCGGACTCTCCGACCTACTGAAGAAGTTCGCCGTGCTGGGCATCCCGCTGATCACGGTGACCGGTCTGACGATATGGAACTGGGGCCGCGAGAAGGGCCGTTGGGGCACCCCGCTGTCCCCCGGCACCGACGCCGGCCACGCCACCTGGGCCGCCGCCCCGGACGTCCTGCGGGTGGCGGCGGTGCTGACGGCGCTGTTCCTGCTGGCGGTGACGCTGCGCCGGCGCAAGGCGTAGCGCGAGGCGTGCCGTCGAGGGTTGCCGCGGCCGGGCTCCGGGCCCCACTCGGTGGGCCGACCGTCGGGGAGTCCTGCGCGGTGATCCGTCGGCGTCCGGTTCCCCGGCGGTGTGTCGTACCGGCGGGCCGTCTCAGCTGGCGCCGAGCAGGTGGAGGAGTTCGGCGATCAGGAAGTGCGCGCCGGTGTAGCCGATGCCCTGGAACCAGAGCTGGTCGTTGACGGGGAAGGCCCGGTGGGCGCGGACGGCGCCGAGGGACTGCCAGGCGGGGGAGGCGAGGGTGGCGTTGAGGCCGTTGCGGTCGGGGTGGCCGTGGCCGGAGTAGAGCAGGAGGTCGCCGTCGGCGTGGGAGAGCTGGTCGGGGGTGGTTTCGAGGGCGAACTGGTCGGTGTTCTGCGGGTCGGGCCGGGGCAGACCGAGGTCGGTGAGGACGCTGCCGGGGAAGTTCTGCCGGGCGTACAGGTGGACGGTGGGGGAGTCCTCGACGAACCGGACCAGGCTGATGCGCTGCCCGGCGAGGCCGGCGGAGGCGATCGCCCTGGTGGCCTGGTCGAGGTGGCGGGCGTAGGCGCCGACCACGGCGGCGGCCTGTTCGTGGCGGTAGAGGGCGGCGGCGTGCAGCTGGAAGTTCTCCTTCCAGGGCGCGCCGGTGGTCTGGGTGAGCACGGTCGGGGCGAGGCCGCGCAGGGTGTCCAGGTGGGCGGCGTCGCGGGTGCGGTTGGAGAGGATCAGCTGCGGGCGCAGGCGGGCGATGGCCGCCGGGACGGGCGGGCCGCCGATGTCGCCGACCACGGTGATCCGGGCCAGCCAGGAGGCCGGCCAGTAGTCGGGCAGGCCGGAGTCGAGCGGGGACTTGGCGGCGCCGACGGGCGGGATGCCGAGGGTGATCGCGGAGTCCAGTTCGGCGGTGTCCAGGGCGATCACCCGGGTCGCCCCGCCGGGGACGGTGACTGCCCCGTCCGCGCCGTTGACGGTGACGCTCGGCGTCGGGCTGGGCGTCGGGCTGGGCGTGGGCGAGGGCGGCGCCGAGCCGTCGGCGGTCTGCGGCGGCGGCCCGGCGGGCGCCGGATGCGGGCCGCAGCCGGTGAGCAGGGCGGCGCCGAGCCCGGCGAGGGCGGCGCGGCGGGAGAACGGGGGCGGCACCAGGGACCTCCGGCGGCACGGGTCGGACTTCAGCGGTATGTCCATATTGTGGCTGCTCGTCCGGCTTTTCCGGGGGGAAATCGTGGCTGGTTAGGCTGGATCGCATGGCTCTGACCGTCGGCTTCGACCTCGACATGACACTCCTCGACACCCGCCCGGGCATCAAGGACACCTACGACGTGCTCTCCGCCGAGACCGGCACCTTCATCGACTCCGGGCTGGCGGTGAGCCGGCTGGGGCCGCCGCTGGCGCAGGAGCTGGCGCACTGGTTCCCGCCGGAGCAGCTGGACGCGATGGTGGACCGCTACCGGGAGCTGTACGTGGAGCACGCGGTGCCCGGCTCGCTGGAGCTGCCCGGCGCGCTGGCGGCGGTCACGGCGGTGCGGGCGGTCGGCGGCCGGGTGCTGGTGATCACCGGCAAGTGGGAGCCGAACGCGCGCCGGCACCTGGACGGCATCGGGCTGGAGGTGGACGTGCTGCTCGGCGATCTGTGGGCGGAGGGCAAGGGCGAGGCGCTGCGCGCGCACGGCGCGAACGTCTACGTCGGCGATCACCTGGGCGACATCCGGGGTGCCCGGGCCGCCGAGGCCGTCGCGGTGGGCGTGGCCACCGGCCCGTACAGCGCCGCCGAACTGGCCGCGGCGGGCGCGGACGTGGTGCTGCGCGACCTCACCGAGTTCCCCGACTGGCTGTCCGCACACCTGGCCTGACGGCGGGTCACCGGGCGGCCGCGGCCTCCCGGGCGGCGGGTCAGCGTGCGGCCGCGGCCTCCCGGGCGGCGCGCCGCCGGCGGGACTCGGCGCGGGCGGTGGCGAACAGTCCGACCAGCGTCACCAGCAGCCCGAGCGGCATCAGCATGGACAGCCCCCAGGCGATGGACGGCAGGCGCGGCAGGTCGAGGACGTACGGCACGAAGGTCGCGATGACGGCGAGCGTGCCGAGGATGAACACCACTCCGCCGACGCGGACCAGGGTGTCACCGGCATCGCGGGACTGACGGGCCACTTCTGCACTCCTTCGTGCGGTCTTTGTGCCAGTTTCCCACGTACGCCCCCCGCCGATCGGCGGGGGCGCGGCGGTTCGCGCTCCACCTGAACGCTCAGGGTTCCCAGGAAACTCTCAGGCATCCTGATCCTTCGGGGGAAAACGGCGGGGAGTGAGGTCGCGCGGGGATATGGGTCTGACCAGTCACAAAGTGCTTGCGCTGTCGGCACTTTTCTCCGCGCTGATGGTCGCGGGCACCGTCTGGCTGTGGCCCCGGCTGGCCAGGCAGAGCTGGAAGGCGGTGCTGGGCCGGCTGGCCACCATCCTCGGCACTCAGCTTGCCGTGATGTGCACGCTGGGCCTGGTGGCCAACAACTACTTCGCCTTCTACAGCAGCTGGGCCGACCTGCTGGGCACCAACGACGAAGGTCCGGTGACCATCCAGAACCAGCTGCTCGGCCGCACCAAGGGTGTGGAGAAGATCAGCTCGGAGAACGTCCGCGACACCGGCGCGCTGGGCCGCGACCCGGCGCAGGTCGGCCGGCTGGAGAAGGTCCGGCTGCCCGGCGCGGCCACCGGCCTGTCCACCGAGGGCTATGTGTACCTGCCGCCGCAGTACTTCCAGCCCGCCTTCCAGGACAAGCACTTCCCGGCGGCGATCGCCATCACCGGCTTCCCCGGCGACGCCAAGAACCTGATCACCAAGCTGAACTACCCGGCGGTGCAGCTGAAGCTCAGCACCGAGGGCAAGGCCAAGCCGACGGTCCTGGTGCTGATGCGCCCGTCCCCGGCGATGCCCCGCGACACCGAGTGCGAGGACGTGCCGGGCGGCCCGCAGTCCGACCGCTACTTCAGCGCCGACGTGCCGGCCGCGCTGCGTTCCTCGTACCGGATCGCGGAGGGCCCGGGCAGCCTGGGCGTGATCGGCAACTCCACCGGTGGGTACTGCGCGCTGAAGCTGGCGATGCGGCACCCGGACGTGTTCTCCGCGGCGGTGTCGCTGTCCGGCTACTACAAGGCGGCCGAGGACCCGACCACCGGCGACCTGTTCGGTGGCGACCAGCAGCGCCGCGAGGAGGCCGACCTGAACTGGCGCCTGGCACACCTGCCGGCGCCGGGCACCGCGCTGCTGGTCGGCGGCAGCCGCGAGGGTGACGGCGACTACTTCTCCGAGACGGAGCGGTTCCGGGCCGCCGCCAAGGGCACCGCGACCACCGTCAACGCGATCACCCTGGACACCGGCGGGCACAACTTCAACACCTGGTCGCGGATGCTCCCGGCCTCGCTCGGCTGGCTCGGCGGGCACCTGACCGACCCCGTCTGACCGGCCCGGCGTCACAGCGCGCAACTCGGTGCGCGCAAAGAGTTTCGACCCTCGTCGGGGCCGGGTATGCAGCCATCGCGCGGGCGGACCAGCGGCTGGTCCATCGGGACAGGTCCCGGATGCCCGCCCGGAGCCGATGGGGGGTGTGGACCGATGGAGGGCGCGACAGGCGCGAGGCACGGCCGCACCCCGGTCCGGAATCCCGTCGCCGCTGAGGCGCACGCTGAGGGATCATTGCCGCACTGAGCGGCCCCGGCGGCCCGTTCCGGCAGCCGAGCCGTACATCCATCCGCGACCCGACGAGGTCGCTCGCACCCGACACCGAGGACTTTTCGAGATGCCCACCGGCCAGGTCAAGTGGTTCAACGAGACGAAGGGCTACGGCTTCCTGTCGCGCGACGACGGCGGCGAGGTCTTCGTCCACACCAAGGCGCTGCCCGCGGGCGTCACCACCCTGAGGCCGGGGCAGCGCGTCGAGTTCGGCATCGCCGCGGGCCACCGCGGCGACCAGGCGATGAGTGTGACGCTGCTGGACGCGCTGCCGTCGGTGGCCGTGAACCAGCGCAAGAGCGCCGACGACATGGCCCCGATCGTGCAGGATCTGATCACCAAGCTGGACAGCGTGCTGCCGGGCCTCCAGCGCGGCCGCTACCCGAGCAAGCCGGAGGGGCAGAAGATCGCCATGGTGCTGCGCGCGATCGCCGACCAGTTCGACGTCTGAGCGGCCGCACTCCCCGTCAGGGGAAGGCCAGCGCGCCCGGGTCGACGGCGGGGACGAGTCCCTGTTCGGCGGCCCGGGTGAGCAGGCCGCGCACTGCCGCGTAGCCGTCCTCGCCGAGGTCGGCGGTGAACTCGTTGACGTACAGCCCGATGTGCTGCTCGGCGACGGCCGGGTCCATCTCCTGGGCGTGCGCCAGCACGTACTCCCGGGAGGCCGCCGGGTCCGCCCAGGCCTGCCGCACCGAGGAGCGCACGGTGGCGGCGAGTTCGCGCAGCCGCTCCGCGCCCAGCGAGCGCCGGGCCACGATCGCGCCCAACGGGATCGGCAGCCCGGTCGCCGCCTCCCAGGCCTCACCCATGTCGGCCAGGCAGTGCAGCCCGTACTGCTGGTACGTGAACCGGGCCTCGTGGATCACCAGGCCGGCGTCCACCCGGCCGTCCCGTACGGCCGGCATGATCTCGTGGAACGGCAGCACCACGATCTCGCCGAACCCGCCCGGCACCGCCTCGGCCGCCCACAGCCGGAACAGCAGGTACGCGGTCGAACGCTCGCTCGGCACCGCCACCCGCTTCCCGGCCAGCCCGGCCGCGTCGATGGGCCCGGCGGTCAGCACCAGCGGTCCGCAGCCCCGGCCGAGCGCCCCGCCGCACGGCAGCAGCGCGTACTCGTCCAGCACCCACGGCAGTTGGCCGTAGGAGATCTTCAGGACGTCCAGTTCGCCGCGCTCGGCCAGCCCGTTGGTGATGTCGATGTCCGCGAACCGCACCTCGGGCGCGTCCGCGCCCGCGACCCGGCCGTGCGCCCAGGCGTGGAAGACGAAAGTGTCGTTCGGGCAGGGCGAGTAGGCGACACTCAGCCGCTCGGCCATCGATCAGACCTCCTGGAGCAGACGGGACACCGGCAGCGCCGCGAAGGCCCGCTCCAGGGCAGCCAGCGCCTCACCGATCCGCCACGCCGCACGGTCGCGCGGCCCGACGGTGTTGGACACGGCCCGCAGCTCCCCCGCCGCGAGCCCGAAACGGGCGGCCGCCTCGGCCACCCCGAACCCCTCCATGGCCTCGGCCAGCGCCCGCGGGTGACGTGCCCTCAGCTGCTCGGCGCGCGAGGCCGAACCCGTCACCGTGGAGACCGTCAGCACCTCGCCGACCGCCCCGCCGGTGGCCGCCGCGAGCAGCTCCACCACGCCGCCCGGAACCGCGTGCCGCACCGTGCCGAAGCCCAGCTCGGTGACGTCGGCGAAGCCCTCCGGGGTCTCGGCGCCCAGGTCGGCCGCCACCAGGGCGTCCGCCACCACCAGCGACCCGATCGGCGCGGCGGGCGCGAAACCGCCCGCGATGCCCGCCGACAGCACCAGCCGGAACCGGCCGCGGGCCAGCGCCACCGCCGTACCGGCCGCCGCGGCGGCCGGGCCGACACCCGCCGCCAGCACCTCGACCGGCGCGCCCTCGCCCAGCCCCCGGCGGACCGCCTCGGCCTCCGCGGGCACGGCAACGACGACGAGCAGTCCGGCGGCGGGGCCGGACTGCTCGTCGTCGCGCTCAGCGGTCATCGACCGGTAAGTCAGCTCTTCTGGTTGTTCAGGTTGAAGAACCACACCGCGTAGTACTCGTTGGTGTCCTTGTCGACCGCGGCGACCGTCACCATGGTCACGTCGTCACTGGTCATCAGACCGGAGGCCGACACCGAACCCGAGTAGGTCAGGCCGGTGGCGCCGGTGATGATCGGCGTCCGGTTCTGGCCCGAGCCGGTGAACGCGTACCAGCCCTTGTCCGCCAGGTCCTTCGGCACACCGACGCCGACCCGGTCGCTCGCACGCACGTCCAGGTTGGTGAGCTTCTTCTGCTCGGAGTCCTTCGAGGCCTGCTGGGCGCACTTGGCGAGCTCGGAGTCGGAGATCGCCTTGCCGCCGTTGAAGCAGGTCGGTTCCGCCTGGACCGACGAGGTGCCGACGACCAGCGTGGCCTCGTTCTTGGGCGGCTTGCCGTTGTCCACGGCCTGGAAGACGCCGAAACCGACGAGGCCGGCACCGACGACGGTGGCGGCTGCAAGTCCGGCGGTGACGCTGGTGCTGAGGCTCATGCGCAAGAGGCTACTCGCCTTCGGTGATCACATGACAGCGGGGTGGCCGAGTCGCGCGAGGTTACGCCACGCGCGGACGCGCCGCCGACCGGCGCGGCCCGATCCGCAGCAGCGACCGGAACGTCCACACCAGCGTCAGCGCCGTCACCCCCGCCGCCAGCGACAGCCCCAGCACCGCGTTCAACGGCAGCGAGATGCCCACCACGCCGCCCACCACCCAGCTCAGTTGAAGCGCCGTCTCCGAGCGGGCGAACGCCGAGGTGCGCACCGCCTCCGGCACGTCCCGCTGGATCAGCGCGTCCAGCGCCAGCTTCGCCAGCGACGCCGCCATGCCCGCCGTCGCCGCCACCACCGCCACCGTCACGATGCCGTACCAGAGCGCCGCCGCGCCCGCCGCCAGCGTCGCCAGCAGCAGCATCACCGTCACCGTCAGCTCGGAGCCGCGGGTGCGCAGCCACGAACCCAGCACCGACCCCAGCGCGTTGCCCAGGCCCGCCGCCGCCGCGACAATGCCCAGCGCCACCGTCTCCGGCAGCCCGCCCGGCGGGTTCTTGCGGATCAGGAACGCCAGGAACATCACCAGGAACCCGACCAGCCAGCGCAGCCCCGCCACCCCGCGCAACGCCATGATCACCGACGGCCCGACCGCCCGCAGCACCCCCTTCGGGCGCGGCTCGGACGGCTCCGCGAGCAGCTCCGCCCGCTGCTCGCCCTTCGCCGAGTCCACCTGGTGCGGCAGATGAAAGGCCATCAGGGTGCCGATCACGAACACCACGAACGCCCCGCGCAGCGGCCAGTCCGGCCCGATCAGGTGCAGCAGCCCGCCCACCCCGCCCGCCACCAGCGTCGCCACCAGGCCCGCCAGCGTGACCCGCGAGTTCGCCTTCACCAACGACAACTGGGCCGGCAGCAGCCGCGGCACCACCACGCTGCGCACCACCCCGTACGCCTTCGACGCCACCAGCACACCCAGCGCCGCCGGATACAGGGCCAGCCCGCCGCCGGGCACCAGACCCGCCATCACCCAGGCCAGCACCGCCCGGGCCAGCATCGCCATCGCCATCGCGGAACGCCGGCCGTTCGGCAGCCGGTCCAGCAGCGGCCCGATCACCGGGGCCAGCACCGCGAACGGCGCCATCGTGATCACCAGGTAGAGCGCCACCCGGCCGCGGGCCTCACCGGTCGGCACCGAGAAGAAGATGGTCGACGCCAGCGCCACCGTGATCAGCATGTCGCCGAACGAATTCAGCGCGTGCAGCTCGATCAGCTTCGCCAGGCCCGACTCGCCCGCGCCCTCCGCGGACGTCGCCCGCCGGATCCGCCGCCCCGTGCCCTGCACCACCCGCCCCGTGCGCACCCCCGCCGCCGACGCGCCCCGCGCCCACACGCCGCGCGGCTTCACCGTCGGCGGCTCCGGCCCGTCCTGATGGGCGGTCGGGCGCGGCTCGTCCGCCTCCGGCTCGCCGGGGGCTACGGGATGCTGCCGCGGCGCGTTCGACGGCTCCGGCCGGTTCTCGTCCTGCCCGGGGCGCAGTCCGTGCTGCGGCGGGTTCTCCTCCGCCACAAGCCCATCCTGCCCGACAAACACACGCCGTACGAGTGATTGCCCGCGGCACGGCGCGCCCGCGGCCACGGCCCCGGACTGTGCTCCACCGCCGACCGGCGGGTAGCCTGCACTACGCGCCTGCCCGGCCTGCGCAGGGGGTGGCCGACCGGGGCGGCGCGGCCCGGCCACGGAGCGGTCCCCGGTCGAGCAGAATGGATCGGTCCCGCGTCAGCGGGGGTTGCTCTGGCGACGTGGCAGCGGCAACCGGCGCGAGCCCGCCCATGCGGGGGCCGTCTCGGGACAGACCGCAGGATGACAGGACTGGGAGAGAACCGACGCCGTGAGTGCTGCGATGCGAAGCCGTACCCCTGACCGGCTCTGTGCCGAGGCCGTCGATCTCGCCCGCCAGGCAGCCGTGGAGAGCGTCGGACAGTCCGTCGTCGGCTCCCACCTGAAGGCCAACGCGGACGCCGAGCGCCTGGTCACCCACACCTTCGAGTGCCTCGACCCCGCCTACCGGGGCTGGCACTGGGCGGTGACCGTGGCCCGCGCCCCGCGCGCCAAGAACGTCACCCTCGACGAGATCGCCCTGCTGCCCGGCCCCGACGCCGTCCTCGCCCCCCAGTGGGTGCCGTGGAGCGAGCGCCTGCTGCCCGGCGACCTCGGCCCCGGCGACCTGCTGCCCACCGGCGCGGACGACCTGCGCCTCGAACCCGGCTGGACCGGCGAGGACGAGCCCGCCCCCAACTCGGCGCTGGTCGAAGCCGCCGAGGAAGACCTGGTGATCACCGAGGCCGGGATCCAGCCGCCGCCGGCCCGCGCCGAGATCGGTGCCGTGGCCGACGAGCTGGGCCTGGGCCGCCCCCGCGTGCTCTCCCGGATGGGCCTGCACCAGGCCGCCGAACGCTGGGAGACCGCGTTCGGGCCGCAGACACCGATGGCGCAGTCCGCGCCGGCCTCCTGCAGCACCTGCGGCTTCCTGATCCCGATCGGGGGCTCGCTCGGGCAGGCCTTCGGGGTCTGCGGCAACGAGTTCAGCCCCGCCGACGGGCAGGTCGTCTCGCTCGCGTACGGCTGCGGGGCGCACTCCGAGGCCGCGGTGCTGCCGGCTCCGCCGGTGCCCTCCGAGCTGATCCTCGACGAGACGGTGGTCGAACCGCTGCACATCCACCCGGACCGCGACTCGGGCTCCGTCGAGCCGGACGCTCCCGCGGAGGAGCTCGGGCACTCGTAGGGGCTGGGCGCGAAAGCGGGCGGGCGCGAGACCGGGGGCGCGTGGAACTGCGCGCAGCGGAAGGCACCCCACCGCAAGATCGCGACGCAGGGCAATGACCTGCACTTGATCGCGACCTTGCGGACGTGGTGTGCGCTTGTCGCGCAGTTCTCCCCCAGCCCTGGCGGGCCGGGAGGTACCCCCACGCGCCCCCGGTGGTGCTCTCCCCGGTTTCGCACCCTCGCACCCGTCGGGCCCTGTCGGGAAGCACTGGCAGAATGCCGACTCGTACGCAGACCACGCGAAGGGCGGCTCGGCACGTGGAGTCTCGGATCATCGGCAGTGCGGCGTCCCCCGAGGGGCCGGATGTGTTCGACACGGCTCGGCTGCGGCACACCGTGCTGGCTGCGTGGACGGCCGCGCCGGCCAGATTCCGGGAGGACGCGAATGCCGAGGAGGAGCTCGCGCTCGGTGGGTACCGGGACCGGCTGATCGTCGAGCTCGCGCAGAACGCCGCCGATGCGGCGGCCCGTGCGGGTGCCGCGGGGCGCCTTCGGCTGACCTTGCGGGACGGGGTGCTGGCGGCGGCCAATACGGGTGCGCCGTTGGATGCCGCGGCGGTGGAGTCGCTGTCGACGTTGCGGGCGTCCGCGAAGCGCGGGGACGAGCAGCCGGTGGTGGGCCGTTTCGGGGTGGGTTTCGCCGCGGTGCTGGCCGTCAGTGACGAGCCGGCGGTGCTGAGCCACCCCGGTGGGGTGCGGTGGTCGCTCGGCGAGGCTCGGGCGCTGGTCGAGGAACGGCCGGAGCTGGCCGAGGAGTTGACGCGCCGGGAGGGGCATGTGCCGCTGTTGCGGCTACCGTTCCCGGCACAGGGGCAGGCCCCGGAGGGCTATGACACCGTGGTGGTGCTGCCGCTGCGGGACAGTGCCGCCGAGGACCTGACGGGTCGGCTGCTGGCGGCGATCGACGACGCGTTGCTGCTGACGCTGCCAGGTCTGGCCGAGGTGGTGGTGGAGACCGCCGAGGGCGTGCGCACGCTGACCCGTAGCGAGCGGGCGCCGCGGCCGGAGCAGTTGCCGACCGTCACCGTCACCGACGGGGAGCGCAGCACCGGCTGGCAGATCGTCAGCGCGTCCGGCACGGCGTCGGCGGAGTTGCTGGCCGATCGCACCACCGAGGAGCGGGCCCGGCCGCAGTGGACGCTGACCTGGGCCGTGCCGGTGGACGGGGAGGGCCGGCCGCAGCGGCCGGGTACTGCCGCCGTGGTGCACGCCCCGACGCCGAGTGACGAGCCGCTCGGGGTGCCCGCGCTGCTGATCGCCTCGTTCCCGCTGGACCCGACCCGTCGGCACGTCGCGCCCGGCCCGCTGACCGACTTCCTGGTCGAGCGCGCCGCCGAGGCCTATGCCGAGCTGCTGCGCGCCCGTGGTGCCGACGCGCACTCGCTGGACCTGGTGCCGTCCCCGCTCGGCGGGAGTGCGCTCGACAACGCGCTGCGCACCGCGATCCTGGACCGCCTGCCCGGCACGCCGTTCCTGCCGCACCCGCGCGGCACCGAGGAGGGCACCCCCGCGCTGCGCCCGCGTGACGCGCTGGTGCTGGAGGGTGCCGACCACTCGGTGGTGGAGGCGCTCGCCCCGATCTTCCCCGGCCTGCTGCCGGCCGGTCTGGAGCGCCGTACCGAGCTGCGCACGCTGCGGGTGCGCCGGGTCCCGCTGGCCGAGGTGGTCGACCAGCTGGGCGGCCTGGAGCGCGACCCCGCGTGGTGGCGGGGCCTGTACGCGGCACTGGCCGGGGCCGACCCGGAGGCGCTCGGCGCGCTGCCCGTCCCGCTGGCCGACGGCCGCACGGTGACGGGCCCGCGCCGGGTGCTGCTGCCGTCCGACGCCGCCGACTGGACCGGCTTCGAGGGCTACCCCGAGTCGCTGGCCGAGGCCCTGGACCTGCTCGACCTGCGCCTCGCGCACCCCGAGGCCGCGCACCCGCTGCTGGCCAAGCTCGGCGCCGCCACCGCCACCCCCGCCGGCCTGCTGGAGACCCCCGAACTGCGTGCCGCGGTTGCTCGTTCGCTGGAACTCGGCGAGGACGACTACGACGCCGCGGTGGACCTCGCGGACGCCGTCCTGGCGGTGGTGAAGGCCGCCGCGCCGGCCCCGGGCGAGTACCCGTGGCTGGCCCGGCTGGCGCTGCCCGACGACGAGGGCGAACTCGCCCGCGCGGGCGAACTGCTGCTTCCCGAAAGCCCGTTGGCGCACCTGGCGGGCGAGGACGAGGCCGCGTTCGTGGACGAGGACCTGCTGGAGCGCTGGGGCCCGGAGGTGCTGGCCGCGGCCGGGGTGCTCACCGCGTTCACCCTGGTGCGCGCCGAGGACGTCGTGCTCGACCCCGACGACCTGGAGCGCCTCGACCCCACCGCCCCCGCCGACCGCGCGGCCGGCGGCGCCCCCACCGGCCTGATCGACGAGGCGCCCGACGGCCTCGCCGACTGGTGCGAGGACGCCCTGGAGGCCCTGCATGCCGACGACGCCGGGGAGTTGGGCGTCCCGCCGGTGGCCGCCGAACTGCTCGCCGTCCGCGACCTCGACCTGGTCGCCGACGACGCCTGGCCCGAGGCGCTCGCGCTGCTCGCCCAACCGCCGTACCGGGACGCCGTGGTGACGCCGGTGCGCACCCTGCTGCCCGACGGCACCTACACCGACCTGCCGCCGTACACCGCCTGGTGGCTGCGCGACCACCCCGTGCTGGACGGCCGGGAGCCCGCCGGCCTGCGCGCGGCCGGCGCCGACCCGCTGCTGCGCGGTCTGTACGACGAGGCCCGGACGACTCTGGACCCGCAGTTCCTGCACGCGCTCGGGGTGCGCACCACGCTGGCCGCGCTGCTCGCCGAACCGCACGGCCCCGAGGAGCTGATCGACCGCCTCACCGACCCGCTGTCCGAGGTCACCCACCGCCAACTGCACGGCATCTACAGCGCGTTGGCCGCGCTCCCGGCCGAGCGGGTGGAGGCCCTGGACGTGGTGCGGGCGCTGGCCCCGCTGGACGACGGCACCGGACGCCGGGACGATCGCACGGTGATCGTCGACGCCACCGCCGCGGTCGTCGCCGACGCCCCCGACCTGGTCGAGCTGCTGCACGACCACCCGGTGCTGCCGGTCCACCCTGCGCTCGCCCCCGCCCTGGCGGAGCGGCTGCACGTCTCGCTGGCCAGCGAGGTGGCCGGCGGCCGGGTGCTCTCCGAGGGCACCCTGCACCGGACTCCCGCCGTGGTCCGCGAGCTGCTCCCCGGCTGCCCCGCCGTGTACGAGGAGCACGAGGAACTGCTGGTCGTCGGCCCCGACGGCGAGGACGCCCGGGTGGACTGGCGCTGGGACCCGGCCGCCACCGCGCCCGAACTGCCCTACGACCCCGAGGACATGGACGAGGCCGACGAGGCCGACGAGTTCGAGGTCCCGCCGGTGCCCGGCCTGCTGCACGCCTCGACCCCCGAGGGCCTGGCCGCCGGCCTCGCCTGGTCCGTCCAGCAGTGGCACCGCCGGTTCGAGATCCTCGCCGCGCTCACCGAACCCGACCGGGCCTACGAGCTGCTGGCGGCGCGCGACTACGAGTGACGCCGAGCGGGAGGGAGGCCTACGCCGGGTGGGCCTCCTTCCGTTCCACGAACACCCGCGAGGTGATCTCCAGCAGGCACCCGGCGACGCCCGCGATCGCCACGCCGATCAGCGGGTCGCGCCAGCCGACCAGCTGGAGCTGGAAGAAGTCGGACAGCCACGGCACCACCAGCACCAGCGCGAACGCGCCGGACATGGCGCCGATCAGCAGCAGCCGCCACCAGGTGTACGGCCGGGCGACGATCGCCAGCACCCAGATCGCGGAGATGAACAGCGTCAGGGTGGCGACCGAGGTGTCCGCCTTCAGCTCCGTGGCGTGGTCGGCGCGGGCCAGCGCGTAGGCGACGAAGGTGGCGGTGCCGCAGATCAGGCCGCCCGGGACCGCGAGGCGCAGCACCCGCCGCACGAAGCCGGTCCGGGCCCGCTCGTTGTTCGGCGCCAGAGCCAGGAAGAACGCCGGGATGCCGATGGTCAGCGAGGACAGCACCGTCGAGTGGCGGGGCAGGAACGGGTACGGGACCTGGGTGAACACCACCAGCAGGGCCAGCAGCACCGAGTAGACGGTCTTCACCAGGAACAGCCCGGCCACCCGCTCGATGTTGCCGATCACCCGGCGGCCCTCGGCGACCACCGACGGCAGGGTGGCGAACCGGTCGTCCAGCAGCACGATCTGTGCGACCGCCCGGGTGGCGTCCGAGCCGGTGCCCATCGCCACGCCGATGTCCGCGTCCTTCAGCGCCAGCACGTCGTTCACGCCGTCGCCGGTCATCGCCACCGTGTGGCCCTTCGACTGCAGGGCGCCGACCAGCGCCCGCTTCTGCTGCGGGGTGACCCGGCCGAACACCGCGGTGCGATCGGCGACCTCGGCCAGCTGCTCGGGGTCGGTGGGCAGCTTGCGGGCGTCGGTCGCGGTCTCCGCGCCGGGCAGGCCCAGGTGGGCGGCGACCGCGCCGACCGACACCGCGCTGTCGCCGGAGATCACCTTCGCCCGGACGTCCTGCGAGCGGAAGTAGCGCAGCGTGTCGGCGGCGTCCTCGCGCACCCGCTGCTGGAGCACCAACAGGGCGAGCGGTTCCAGCTGCGCCGCCGGGTCGGGGTCGTCCAGCGGCAGCGGGCTGCGGCCCAGCAGCAGCACCCGCAGGCCCTTCGCGCCGAGCTCGTCGACCTCGGCCAGCGCCGGGTGTCCGGCCGGCAGCAGGACGTCGGGGGCGCCCAGCAGCCAGCTGCCCTCGCCGCCGCCCGGCTCCAGCAGCTGCACGCCGCTCCACTTGCGGGCCGAGGAGAACGGGATCGCCTCCAGCACCCGCCAGCGGCCCTCCTCCGGCGGCCCGTACGCCTCGATGACGGCCTGCATGCTCGGGTTCGGCCGGGTGTCGGCCGCGCCGATCGCGCCGAGTGCCTCGGCGAGGCGGGCCTTGTCCGCGGCACCGATCGGGCGCAGGTCGATCAGGTCCATGCCGCCCTCGGTGAGGGTGCCGGTCTTGTCCAGGCAGACCGTGTCGACCCGGGCCAGGCCCTCGATCGCGGGCAGCTCCTGCACCAGGCACTGCTTGCGGCCCAGCCGGATCACGCCGATCGCGAAGGCCACCGAGGTCAGCAGCACCAGGCCCTCCGGGACCATCGGCACGATGCCGGCCACCATCCGCCGGACGGCCTCCTGCCAGTCGTGGCGCTGCACCGCGAGCTGGCTGACGATCAGGCCCAGCGCGGTCGGGATCAGCAGGTACGTGATGATCCGCAGGATCTGGTCGATGCCGGTGCGCAGCTCCGACTTGACCAGCGTGAACTTGCTGGCCTCCTCGGCGAGCTTGGCGGCGTACGCCTCCCGGCCGACCTTGGTCGCGGTGAACGCGCCCGCGCCGGCCACCACGAACGAGCCCGACATCACGTGGTCGCCCGGGTGCTTGTGCACCGGGTCCGGCTCGCCGGTCAGCAGCGACTCGTCGATCTCCAGGCCGTCCGCCTCGGTGACCGTGCCGTCCACCACGACCTTGTCGCCGATGCCGAGCAGCACGGTGTCGTCCAGCACGATCTCGCCGGTGGCGACCTGGACGGCCGCGCCGTCGCGCCGCACCTGCGGGCGGGCCTCGCCGATCAGCGCCAGGCTGTCCAGGGTCTTCTTGGCGCGCAGCTCCTGCACGATGCCGATCGCCGTGTTGGCGACGATGACCAGGCCGAACAGGCCGTCCTGGATCGGGCCGACCACCAGGATGATGCCGAACATCACGCCGATGATCGCGTTGAACCGGGTGAACACATTGGCCCGGACGATCTCCCGCACCGAGCGGCTGGAGCGCGCCGGCACGTCGTTGACCTGCCCGCGGGCGATCCGCTCCGCGACCTCGGCCGTCGTCAGGCCGGATTGGTACGACCCGCCCGCGCCGGAGGGGTGCGCGCCGGGGCTCGCAGGGGCGGTGCCTTCCGCTGGGTGCGTCATGGCACCGACTCTAGGTGGGTGATTTGGGCGGGGCGCCCTGCCTCGGCCGTTTCGTGCCGGACGAGTGGAGCGTCACACCTTCTGGTCGGAGTTCTCCGCCGACTCGGCGGCGCGGGCGCGGCGGATCGCGTCCCGGCGGGCCCGGCAGTACTTCAGGCCGATCAGACCGAGCAGGCCGCCGGACAGGCAGATCCACGGCCAGCTGCCGTGGCCGTGGTCGGACAGCCAGCCCTGGAACGGCAGTAGCGCCACGAAACCGACGAACCACAGCACCGTGCCGGTGCCGACGATGGCGACGTCGTTCGCCTCTAGCGGCGGGGGAGCGGAGCGCAGCGCGGTCTTGGGCATGCGCCTAGCCTACGGGGCGGGCCCGGTCGGGTGGCGCGGGTCCGGCGGGCCGTCCGGTGGGGCGGGGCGTGGCCGGTCTTTCGTATTCGATCGATGCTGGCCGTAAGGGCCTCGCTCTACGCGCGAAGATGGCGCGTCCACGACGGGGATCGCCATACTTGACACTCCCCCCACCCTTGCCTCACCCGATCGAGGACGCCCGAATGTCTCAGGCCCAGTCGACCACCGCGTCGCCCGAGCCCACCCAGCACGCGCCGCAGCCCTCGTCGGGCGCGCTGGACCGTTTCTTCAGAATCTCCGAGCGCGGCTCCACGCTGCCCCGTGAGATCCGCGGTGGTGTCGCCACGTTCTTCACCATGGCGTACATCCTGGTACTCAACCCGATCATCCTGGCCTCGGCCACGGACATGAACGGCACCCACCTCAACAGCGCCCAGCTGGTCACCGCGACCGCGCTCACCGCCGGTCTGACCACCCTGCTGATGGGCGTCATCGGCAACGTCCCGATCGGTCTCGCCGCGGGCCTGGGTGTCAACACCATCGTGGCGCTCCAGCTCGCCCCCAAGATGACCTGGCCGGACGCCATGGGCATGGTGGTGCTGGCCGGTGTCGCGATCATGCTGCTGGTCGCCACCGGTCTGCGTGAGCGCGTCATGAACGCCGTCCCGCTCGGGCTGCGCAAGGCCATCGCCATCGGTATCGGCCTGTTCATCGCCCTGGTCGGCCTGGTCGACTCCGGCTTCGTCTCCCGCATCCCGGACGTCGCCCACACCACCGTCCCGCTGCAGCTCGGCGTGGGCGGCCACCTGCACGGCTGGCCGGTCCTGATCTTCATCGCCGGCCTGCTGCTCACCATGGCGCTGGTCGTGCGCAAGGTGCCCGGCGCGATCCTGATCTCGATCGCCGTGATGACCGCCGTCGCCGTGATCGTCCAGCAGTTCGCGAACCTGGCCCCCGAGCACTGGGGCCTCACCGTCCCGGCCTGGCCCGGCAACCCCGTCGCCACCCCCGACTTCGGCCTGGTCGGCCAGGTCAGCCTGTTCGGCGGCTTCTCCAAGGTCGGTGTGCTGACCGGCATCCTGTTCGTCTTCACCGTGCTGATGAGCTGCTTCTTCGACGCGATGGGCACCATCCTCGGCGTCGCCGACGAGGCCCACCTGCTCGACGAGAAGGGCGACCTGCCCGGCATCAACAAGGTGCTGATGATCGACGGCATCGCCACCGCGGCCGGCGGCGCGACCTCCTCCTCCGCGAACACCTGCTTCGTCGAGTCCACCGCCGGCGTCGGCGAGGGCGCCCGCACCGGCTTCGCCTCCGTCGTCACCGGCGCGCTCTTCATGGTCGCCCTCTTCCTCACCCCCCTGGCGACCATGGTCCCGGCCCAGGCCGCCACCCCCGCGCTGGTCACCGTCGGTTTCCTGATCCTGGCGAACTCCATCAAGGAGATCGACTGGAGCGACTACACCATCGCCATGCCGGCCTTCCTCACCATCGTGATGATGCCGTTCACCTACTCAATCACTAACGGCTTGGGTATTGGGTTCATCACCTTCTGCATCCTGCGCGTCGTCGCAGGTCGCGGGCGCGAGGTGCAGCCTGCGCTGTACGCCGTGGCTGGTGTCTTCGCCTTCTACTACCTGATGCCCGCGTTCGGTCTGCTCTGACCGCGCTGAACGGCCAGCGGTGGCCCTGCACTCTTCGGAGCGCAGGGCCACCTTCGTTGTGGGCGGGTCCGGCATAGTTGCCGCACAATCGGGGAAGCCAGCGCCGGTCATGTGAGGGACCGGAGTTGAATCCCGCGAGGAAGGGCTCAGGCCGGCCCGCTGAGGCGACGCCTTCGAAGGCGAGGGCTTCCCCGTCCGCCGCGCCTTCGCGAAGATCAACACCAAGTTCCTCGGCCCGTTCATCATGATGGACCAGATGGACGAGGTGGATTATGCGGCTGGCGAGCCGAAAGAGACGCCTTGGCATCCGCACCGCGGCTTCGAGACCGTCACGCACATCATTGACGGCACCTTCGTCCACCGTGACTCGCACGGCGGCGGCACCATCACGGACGGCGACACCCAGTGGATGACGGCTGGCTCCGGCCTGCTGCACCTCGAGACCCCGCCGGAGTCCCTGGTGCTGTCCGGCGGCCTGTTCCACGGCCTCCAGCTGTGGGTGAACGTGCCGGCCTCGGGCAAGATGATCGCCCCCAAGTGCCAGGACATCCGCAGCGGCAGCGGCAGCGTCAAGCTCCTCGCCTCCGAGGACGGCGGCGCGCTGATCCGCGTCATCGCCGGCGAGCTGGACGGCTACCAGGGCCCCGGCGCCACCCACACCCCGATCACGATGATCCACGTCTCGCTCACCCCGGGCGCCCAGCACACCCTGCCGCAGACGGGGACGCAGATGTCGATGCCCTCGTGTAGGTAGCGGTGGCCGGGAGGCGTCGACATCGCAGGCCAGACGATGCATCAAGCCTCGATCCCGTGACCTACACACCACCAACACCGCTTGGCGGAACGGGCCGAGCGTGGGGGAGCGCTTCGGGGTGCCGATCCGGCAGCAGTGGGCGGCAACAGTCGACGGTGTGGTGCGGGACGGCCAGCGCGACAATGCAGGCGCCCCACGTAAAGGTTCCGGTTTTCACAGATACGATCTCGACGTTCCTCTCCTACCAGGGAATTCGAGCCTGTCCGCTACCAGGACCCGCAATTCCGGTCTACGCCGATCGAGCAGTGATCATTTCGCCGAACATCCTCAGTAGCTCAAGTTTCGCTCAAATGTTCTGTCCGAGTTTGCTGCTGATGAAATGCTTGGCCGCAGTTGACAGAGCACCAGCAACTGGGTTTTGCGAACAGTTCGAGGGGTTGTTCGCCGCCCTGTTGCTGGCCGGACAAACGAGGTGGAAAGTATGCGAAAGCTCTTAACGCTCGCGTCGTCGATCCTGCTTCTGGCGGGGGCGGCCACCGGTGCGGCACAGGCCGCACCCCCGAAGCCCGCGTCCTACGTCATGGCGCAGTCCGACGCCCGCGCTGAGGTGTCGGGGATGACGGTCGCTCAAGCCACAGAGCTCCAGGCGCAGATCGACGACCAGCTCCGGAAGTCTCCGGGAGGCACTCAGATCAGTGCTACCGAGATCTCCTGGAATGGTGGAAACGTCGTCATGGAGTTTCCAGTTCCCGGACAGAAGCAGGCGTCCTTGACGAGTGCGAAGGCCCTTGGGCCCAACGCCGCGCGGCGGCCGGCGGCGGCCGGAGAGGTCGATCTGGTGGCGAGTGGAACCTGCTACGACACAGGCACGTGCCAGTACCAGAAGTGCCCCTACGGGTGGACCGATCAGTGGTACTGCCTGTACCAGGACAGCGACTGGGGTGGTCGGCGACTGCAGTGGAAGGACCACTACCCCTACGAGCAGACGCTGGACACCTGGAACTTCAGCTATCAGGCCTCTGGCTGGGTCAACACCAGCTTGAAGACGGTGGTGGAGGTCTGGGGTCCTGGCGGCCAGCGGCTGTGGTTCGAGCCTGCCCGTGACAACTTCTTCTCGGACCCCACCCACAACTCCTTCGTCGGATGGGATGCTAACGACAAGGCCACCTCGTTCACGTCCTACGGTGACGCCTAACGGTAGCTGAGTAGACAGATTGGTTGGTACGCCGCAGGGCCCAGGACTTCCCTGCGGCGTACTGTCGCCCTCGGGCGTACGAGAGAAAGGCGGCGAAGTGATTGTCGTCGGCTTCGCGTTCATGCAACTGCTGACCTTGGTCGCGGTCGTCTCCGCGCCCGTACGGCACCCCATCGGGCCCCGGGCCCGATTTGTCATGCGGTGGGGCTACGCGGTGTCCGGGGTCGGCGCTGCCGGGTTCCTGATGGGACTCGCGCTGTTCCGGGTCGGAGCGCAGCTGGTCCTCTGGTCGTCGCTGTCGTTCTTTTGGATGGGGACCATGATCCTCATCTTCAGCAAGTGGTGGGCCGTTGCGGACAGGCGAATGCCGTAACCGCCTGCGCATAGCGAGGGGTGAAGCGCCCCGGCCCGGTCGGGTCTTTCGGATGGAGCTCGGGAGTGGTATCCAGCTCCCGAGCCCATGAACATGCGGAATCTACCAATCCGCCTGGCCCGACATCCTCCAGAAAGCACTATCGGATCCCCTTTTATGGACTGTGCGGCGTGGCCACGAATGGTCCGATAACAAGACCATCCAACCCGCATCTCACGAATGTGTTGACCGCGTCGTCCGGAGTGCAGACGATCGGCTCGTCGGCCCCGTTGAACGACGTGTTGAGTACGACCGGCAGGCCAGACAGCTGGCGGTACTCCTGGATGACCTTCCAGAGGTCGGGGTTGCCGGTCCGCTCAACTGTCTGCATACGGGCGGAGCCGTCGGCGTGGACGATCGCCGGAATCTCCTCGCGCCGGTGTGGGTGCACTGGGGCCGTGGCGAGCATGTACGGGTACACCAGCGCTCCGGCCGGGGACAGGTCGAAGTACTCGTCGGCGTGCTCGGCCAGGACCGCCGGCGCGAAGGGGCGGAATGCCTCGCGCTGCTTGATCATGGCGTTGATCCGAACTGCGGTCTCCGCCGAGCGAGGTGAAGCGAGGATGCTGCGGGCGCCGAGTGCGCGGGGTCCGAACTCCATGCGGCCCTGGAACCAGCCGATCACCTGCTCGGCGTGCAGCAGCCTCGCCGCCTCCCGATGGGGGTCGGTGGTCCGCCGCACCTCGTAGCGGCCCGCTGGAAGGCCGCTGAGGGCCTTCTCGATGGCCTTGGTGCCGAACTCCGGGCCAAGGAAGGCATTTTGGAGTGGTCGTCGCTCCTTGGACGCACCCGCGACCAGCGCGGCACCGATGGACGTCCCGGCGTCGCCGGCTGCGGGCTGGACGAAGACCTGGTCGAAGCGTCCGGAGTTGATGACCGCTGCGTTGGCGACGCAGTTGAGGGCTACGCCCCCGGCGAGACAGAGCGTTCTGCGTGGCACCAGTCGTTGGGCGTGGACGATGTACGCGGTCACCAGCTGCTCGTGGAGGTGCTGGAGGGCGTGGGCGACGTCGCGGTGCCGGTCGGTGATCTCGTCGCCGGGGTTCCGCGGTGGGCCGAGGAGTTCGACCGAGTTGCGGCTGTACAGGGTTCGTTGGGCGCTGGGCCTGCGGTGGTGGTCGAAGTAGCGCAGGTCCAGGCGTAAGCGGCCGGTCTCGGTGTCGAAGTGGGCCAGTCGGGCGAGCCGTTCGCGGTAGGTGCCGCTGCCGTACGCGGCCAGGCCCATCACCTTGTACTCGTCGCTCTGCGGCCGGAACCCCAGGTAGCGGGTGAGTGCGCTGTACAGGTAGCCGAACGAGTGCGGGTAGGTGATGTGGTGACGACGGATCAGTTTTCCGTCGATGCCGTCGAAGATGGC
This sequence comes from Kitasatospora sp. NPDC059673, assembly GCF_042734215.1. Classification (NCBI taxonomy): domain Bacteria; kingdom Bacillati; phylum Actinomycetota; class Actinomycetes; order Kitasatosporales; family Streptomycetaceae; genus Kitasatospora; species Kitasatospora sp. NPDC059673. The sequence continues at coordinate 24,590 of NZ_JBHWEN010000003.1, forward strand.
GGCGGTCTCGTACTCGCCGCGGCCGTCGAGCGTGACGACGAGTGCGTTGTCGAAGGGGGAGACGTGGTACGCGCTGGCCGCGTGCGCCTGGTGGTGGGGCACGGGTATCAGCGGCAGGTTCTTCGGTAGGAGACCGCTGCTGCGGATGGTGGCCGGCAACCGGCGGCGCTTGCGGTACTTGTCGAGGTCGGAGAACAGGGATCCGATGGACGCCGGCGTGCCGTGGCGGAGGTTGGAGGGGGCCAGGAGCAGGTGGAGCTTCGGGTCCACGAACAGGGCCACCTGGTCGAGGTCGTCGGCGCTGGCGCCCGCCAGGTCCAGACACGCCTGGACCGCGCGCGCGGGGAACACCTTGGTGTTCTTGATCCGGTTGAGGCGCTCCTCTTCGACGGCGGCGACCACCGTTCCGTTGTGAACGATGGCCGCCGCCGCGTCGTGGGTGCCGAAGTTCAGCCCCAGCGTCAGGGTCAATCCCGCCTGCCGATCCATTCCTGTCCGCCCATGTAGGGCCGGAGCGCCTTGGGGATGTAGATCGTGCCGTCGGCCTGGACGTGGTTCTCCAGGATGGCCAGGGCGGCGCGGTCGGTGATGCCGGTGGACGAGATGGTGTGCGGGAGTACGGTCTTGCCGTTGCCGTCCTTGAACCGGATCTTGAAGCGGCGGGACTGGTAGTCCCACAGGTTCGAGTTCGAGTGCGTCTCGCGGTACAGGCCGAAGGACGGGAACCATGCCTCGGTGTCGTACTTCTTGTACGTGGGCGCGCCCATGTCTCCGAGACACACGCGCACGACGCGGTACGGGAGTTCGAGGCCGTCGAGGATGTCCTCCACGTTGCGCTGGCACTCGGTGAGCCAGTGCTCGGACTGGTCCGGGTGGCACAGCACGATCTGCTCGACCTTGTGGAACTGGTGCGCGCGGAAGCCACCGCGGTTGGTCCGGCCCGCCGCGCCGGCCTCGGTGCGGAAGCACGGGGAGAACGCGGCGACCTGGATCGGCAGCTCCTCGGGGTCGAGGATGGTGTCGCCGTAGAAGCCGATCAGGGTCTGCTCAGTGGTGCCGATCAGGGAGAGGTCGGTGCCCTGCACCCGGTAGAGCTGGTCCTCGAAGAACGGCAGGAAGCCGGTGCCGAAGAACGTACGCTCGCGCGCCATGAGCGGGGTCATCATCGGGGAGAAGCCGCGCTGTACCAGCAGGTCCTGGACGTAGGAGAACATCGCCCACGCGAGGCGCGCGCCGTCTCCCTTCCAGTAGTAGAAGCCGGACCCGGAGACCTCGGCGGCGCGCTTGAGGTCGAAGATGCCCAGACGCTCGCCGATCACCTCGTGGGCGCGGGCCTCATCGGTCGGCTCCGGGGCTCCGACGCTCCGAAGCTCGACGTTGCCCTCGTCGTCGTCACCCAAAGGGGTGTCGTCCGGGAAGATGTTCGGCACGCGAACCCACAGGTCGTCGCGCTCGGCCTGGAGGTCGCGGACGCGGTCGTGGGCGGCCTGGACCCGGCTCTTAAGGTCGCGGGCCGCCTCGATGTCGGCGCCCTTGCCCAGCTTCTTCTGCTGCGAACGCAGTTCCTCGGCCTTGGTCTGCTCGTGACGGAGTTCGGAGTCCACCTCGATCAGGCGGTCAACGTTGACGTCGGAGCCCTTCGCCCGTGCGGTACGACGCACGAGGTCGGGGTCGGTTCGCAACAGGGCAATGTCAATCACGGGAGTTCTCTCCTTGGGATTCCGGTGCGGCCAGTGTAGGGAGAACAGGACCTTGATCGTTCCGAGTTGAGGACAGTGTCGATCACCTCGTTGACGTGGTCGGGGGTGGACATGGTCACCGCGAGGGCGGCGATGCGCGGGTCGCTCAGTGCCCACGTCAACGGCCGGAGCCGTGCTCGGACGGTGGGAGCGAACGCGTTGACCAGTGCTCCGCGGTTGAGCGGCGACATGCCGACGAACGCCTTGCCGGCCTTCTCCACCTGGGCGAGATGTGCGTGGGCCCACGGTGAGGTGAGGTGGTACTGCGCGGCGACGGCGCTGATCGCCTCCACCCTGAGTGCGGCGGCCAGCTCCTGGGGACCGTGGCAGTAGGCGTACACCGCGTCCACCCGGCCGGACGCGAAGGCCACACGTGCGCCGTTGCGGAAGAAACCGCTGAGCACTCGCGGCCGGTGGAGCTGGTCGGTGCGTTCGGTGCGCTTGACGTCGATTTCGAGTACGAGCGCGTTGACCCGGGGGATGCCGAGCCGGCCGATGGTCACCTCGATGGCGGAATGGATGCGGGCTTCGAGGTCGCCGTGCAGCGGGCACTCGGCCTTGACGAGATGGCGTAGTCCGTCGACCGGCCCGATCTCCTCCAGCACCTCGCGGACGGCCCACTGGGTGTTGAGGTTGGGGTTCGAGTGGATCAGCCGGACGCCGGACTGGAGCGCCGTGCACAGTGCGGCCATTCCGGGGCCCGAGTCCTTCTGCGGGAACAGGCGGCCGGCCACGAAGGTGGAGGTACCGAAGCACAGGCGCTCCAGCCCGGTGGTCACGCCGTCATACCGCCTTCCATCTGCTCACGGGTGAGGATGGTGCGGAAGTGCGCGATGCTCTTCTGCTCGCCGACGACCTTGTCGAAGCGCAGTTCGCCGAGCTGGTCGCGGTAGTGCTTGCGGTTGGGGTTGTCGATGTCGAACTGCTCGCTGTCGCGGTAGCCCGTCAAGCGCTTGAAGGTCTCCCGCTTCTCGTCGAGGCTCATCCCCCACAGGACAGGCGGGTTCTTCTGGCTGATGCACACCGTCGTCATGCCGTTGGGGCTGATGCGGAGCTTCCAGCAGCCCCCGCACGGGTAGTCCCAGGAGAACATCGCCAGGACGGCGACCTTCACCCCGGTGTCGCCGATCTCGTAGTAGTTGTAACTGGGGTTGTCGCCCTCGATCCCCTCGCGGCGCACCGGGTTGAGCTCCCCGGCCTTGGCGAGCGATTCGAGGATGGCCGACTCCTCCACGAACTGGTTCTTCCAGAACGCTTCGCCCTCGGCGCCGAGCTGGGCCGGGTTCGACGGGAAGAACTGGTTCAGCTTGATCGCCAACTGCCCTTCCCCACCGCGGTTGTTGAGTTCGCGGGCGTACTCGATGAAGGCCGGCAACTCGTGCAGGGTGTCGCGCATGGTGACGCACGAGATCTTGGTGAGCGTGGGCAGCAGCTCGACGGAACGCTCGATGCTCCGGAGGGTGTCGCTGTGGAAGCCGCGGCGGGTGATGAACAGGTTCCGCTGTTCGTCGAGGGTGTCGATGCTGACGATCGCCCGGGTGAGGCCGGCGTCGATCGCCTCCTCGATGATGTGGTGCAGCCGGTAGCCGTTGGTCGTGACGATCTGCTGCGTGAAGCCGATCTCCTTCCCGGCCCGGAGCAGGTCCACGAAGTCGCGGCGCACGGTCGGCTCGCCGCCCGTGTAGTGGATGCGGGTGAACCCGATGTCGTGTGCGGCCTGGAGGACTTCGATGGCCTCTTCCAGGGACGGCTGGACGATGACGCCCTGCTTGCCCTCGGGCAGGCAGTACTGGCAGCGGATGTTGCAGCGGGAGGTGATTCCGAAGCGAAGGTTCCACTTGCGCATCCCCGGCGAGTACCGGTTGTCCATCACCTTCATGGCGTTTTCGCCCTTTCGGTTGTTGGGTCGGTCTAACACGAACGGTTCAGTGGTCTCGCAGGACCAGCCCCTCCCCGCAAGCGGGAGGAGTCACACGCCCGAAGACCGGCGAGCGTCCCCACCGACCGACACAGAAGTCGTGGGGATCGCCTCCACCGGGAAGTGGAGACGCTCGAAGCAACCGCCGCCGTGGGGGATGCGGCTGAGTCCGCCCTGAGCACGGAGCCGACACGTGCCCAGGGCGGCGTGTGCGGCCTGGCGAACTTGGGCTCGTCCGCCAGGAGTCGGGAGCGGTCGCCCTGGCCCCGCAGTCAGGGCGACCGCCGGTGCGTGGTTGGCGCACCCTTCCGCCCATCTGCCTGTTGGGGGCGGGCGGGAAAGCCCGGAGCGCGTGCAGGAGCGCTCCGGGAGATCAAGAGCGAAGGCGAGCCAGGGTTCCGGCCCAGCGGGCGAGTCGGCCGAACTGATCACGCAAGGTGGGGAAACGGTGGTGTTCGACAACGGCGAGCATGTCCCGCTCCGTCTCTGCCCAGTGCCAGCGGCAGAGGCCGAGTTCCAGCTCAATTCCCTGTCTCGTGACCATCGTTCCGGCTGGTGCGACGTCACGCACCAGGTGGCACCGGTAGCACCAGCCCGGGGCCCACAGCAGTTCGGCCGGGACTGGGGGGAGGATGCTCGTCTCGAACACCTCGATGAGGTCCGGTAGTTCAGCAGCGATCACGGTGCGATCCGCCCCCGGACGGCGTCCTTGCACGTGACCGCATCCCGCCTCCGTACGGCGCGGTCGTGCCGTCCTCGCCACCAGGCGAGCCAGTCGGAGCCGAACGCCGCACCGAGCAGGGCAACCAGCACGGCACCGAACGTCCACAGCCACCGACGGGAGTGGTCGGGGTCCGACACGGTGAGCAGAACGGCCGGCACCGTGGGGCCCGCGCCCAGAACTACGGCCACAGCGCTGTCCCTGAGCGTTCGACGGTCGGTGCTCACTTCCACTCCAATCCTGACTCGATGGTTGCCCGCCCCGGTCATGACCTCACCTTGCCCCCGGGGCGGGCAGTTGCTCCCGGACCAGTCCCCCGTGACTGGTCCGGTGACCGCCTGGGCGAGGCGGATTCTCGTGGTGGCTGTGGGTGCTGTCGCAACGGCCGTCTTCCCTCTGCTGCAAAGCGGACGGCCGTCTCCGTGCACGACGGACACTGGTGCGACAGCGGGACAGCACCCACAGCTCTGCTCGTCGGCGGACCGGCCATTCCACTCCTGACACGGGGGGTGGGCACCCGGGTGCCAGGTGGGGCAGAGCAGGCAGCCGACTTCTCCTCAGCCGCTGACCCGGGAACCGTAAACCGGGCTGACGGCCCCGTCGCTCGCAGAAGGGCGACGAGCACTCGGTTTTCCAGGCCGAGCGGGGCTGCTCACCCGCTTCGGCAGCCGAAGCGGGCAGTTCAAGGGGGCGCTACAGCGCCCGGTGCGCCGGCGTCGGGATGGGGACGCCGTGAACGGTCATGGCGAAGCCGCGTCCGGCCGTCAGCACTCGCAGCGCCTGGATGATTCGGAGCTTCTCCGGGTCATTGAGCTCGGCCTCGAAGATCTCGCTCACCGGCACGAACTTCACCTCCCCGTACGCGCTCCCGGGCATGGGTCGCATCAGCGCCGCCTCGGTGGGCGTGATGGTGCCCCCGTCGAAGATGATGTTGAGCCCCGGCGGGTAGCGGTCCGCCAGCACCCAGTCGTTGCCGAGCACGGTCGGGTACCCGTCCGACCGAACCCCCAGCCGCACCCCCAGGTGCCGGGCGGCGGTGTCGACGGGCGTCTCGTCCGGGTACGCGCCCCAGCTACCACCCGGGAGACCCCAACGCGGGGGGTCCAGCTCCGCCTTGTAGACCAGGACGAGCCGCGGTTCCTGGGCCGCGTCACCGTCCTCGGGCTGCTCGGGCCCCACCAGGAACGCGACGTGAGTACCGATGCGCACGTCTTCCGGGTCTGCCTTGTAGTCCCGTTCCACCGTGTCGTGGTCCGTGTCCGTTGTCATCGCAACCCCAGTTCCGTGGTCGTGTGGATCAGTTGAGCGGTTAAAGGTGCCGGCTTCGGTCTCGCAGGAAGGCGACGGAAGGGCTTTCCCTGCCTTGCACCGTCGGCCCAGCGGCCTACGCGGCTTCGTCGGCCAGGTGCACCTGGTTGCGGGGCACCTCCAACTCGGTGCCGCCAGCCAGGGGACGCAGGTAGACGAAGCCGCCTCGTACGTCCATGAGTTCCAGGGCCACCTCGCCGGGGCCGTACGTGACGTGGTCGCCGCGTTTGAGCACAGGTCTGTCGGTCACCGTCTGCTTCCTATCTCTCGCCGGTGTGTAACCAGGATGGGCGCGGGGAACTACGATCGCTAGGTCTTGTCCGTTCATGGATCGGCGAGTTAAGGGGGGCAACGATGAAAGACCTCACAGAAGTTGACGGTTCGTCATCTCCTGCTTTGCGCTTCGGGGAGGAACTTCGCAGGTCGCGGAGGGGGCGAGGGTGGGCCCAGACCGACCTGGCTGACCGCATGCACTGCTCGGGCGGCTTGATCTCGTACATCGAAAGAGGGAAGAAGCCGATCAGTTTTAACTTCGCGGTCAAGGCCGACGAAGTATTCGGAGCCGGCGAGAGGTTCCAGGTGCTGTGGCGGCAGTACAACAACGCCAGCCTCCTGGAGGGCTTCCCCGAGTTCGTCGAGGCCGAGGCCCGGTGCCTCCGACTGTGCGCCTTCGAGCTGGGTGTCGTGCCGGGCTTGTTGCAGACGCCCGCATACGCCACCGCGTTCGAAGCCGCGGGCGTGAAGCGCGGGCGGATCACTCAGGATCAGGCCGACGAGCGGGTCAAGTTCCTGCTCCAGCGGCAAGAGATCCTCACCCGGGCGCCGGAGCCGAGAGTCCACATCGTCATGGACGAGAGTTGCCTGCTCCGGCCGATCGGGGGCCGGGAAGTCATGACCGAGCAACTGGAGCACTTGGAGGCCCTGGCCGGCCGCCCGAACATCACCTTGCAGGTCGCGCCGTTCGAGATGGCCGAGTACCGATCGTTTCGGCTTCCCACCGTCCTGTTGACCCTCCCCGGCGGGGTGACCGTGGGCTATGTGGAGTCCCAGCTTCGCGGCTACGTCGAGCGCGGACGTGACGCCGTGTCAGGCTTGGTCGAGGACTACCATCAGCTCCAGGTGGAGTCCCTATCCACTACGGCCTCACTGGCCAAGTTCAGGGCGGTTCGGGAAGGACTTTCATGCAGACCATTGACCTGACGATGAGTCGGTGGGTGAAGAGCAGTTACAGCGGTGGCGGCGGCAACTGCATTGAAATCGCCCCCGACGCGTCTGCCACGCACATGCCTGTACGCGACTCCAAGGACCCGGCGGGGCCAGCACTGGTCTTCTCCCGGGCCGCCTTCAACTCCTTCGTCGCGGCCGTCAAGGTCGGCGAGTTCGGCGACGTCTGACCCGGCAGTGACAGGCGTGGCAGCAAGGAAGCCCCCGCGGCCCGAGAACCTCGGACCACAGGGGCTTCTGACTTCAACGCGACGCCGACGCCGGCTTCCGCCGTTGCTTCGCCACGGGGGAGCCGACCTGATCACGGGCGGAGCTGTGGCAGCGACACACGGGGCGCCACTCCGGTCGGGCCCCCCGATAGCTGCCGAGTCGTAGGGGCGGGCGGGTTCGGTCAAGGCCGCGCGTACGGACCTGCACGGGGCGACGGCGGCGAGCGGTGCGGGCTTGACGGGTTCCGACCGCCCCGGACAATCGGGCAGCGGGGGGCCCGAACGAACGGCGGGCAACCATCGGCCGTGACCCGGGCCCCGTGGGGCCGGACCGCCTGTCCGGGGTCGTCCTGGCCGACCGACCGCCTCCCGTTCCTTGCGCCGCCAGCGGGGCCGCCCATAGCGGGGCGGAGACAGGAGCGGCGGGCGGAAACGCGGCGGCGCGCGGCCCGCCTCTGGCGGGCCGCCTTGATCCAGTAATGAAACTTTGAACACGCTCCCCTCGCCCTCCTGATCACCCTGGTTCTGGCCGCTCTGCCGGCCGTACGACTTCCTGCCTGCTGCTGCTCTGATCAGTCATGGGCGTCAGGAAATCGGCGGTGCCCTTCCCCGCCAGTCCTCCGCTTGCCCCGGCCTTGGCGCGCTCGCGCGGCCGTGCTCCGCTCTCCCCCTCGGCATCGGGCTGCTTTGACGGCTGCCGGTCGGGTGTCACACCGATTGAGCCTGCGGCACCTCTATGGCCCGTACGAGCCGTCTGGCCGCTGTGGCGGCTTACCACAAGATCGGCTCGATGCGTCGGGCTGCTGCGGGGCGAAGGTGGTGCGCGGGTCAGAAGAGAGTTCGGCCGACGTGTCACACCGGCACCGGATTTCGGGCCTCTAGTTGTGACGGTGCGGACTGATGGGACGAACAGGGAGGAACCGGCCATGTCGGGTACGGGCATGAGATCCGGAAAGTCTGTCCACAGGCTGTGCGTGGCTGGATGGTCCTACCGCGAGCGGGACGGCTTCTACCAGGAATCTCCGGCCGAACCCAACCGCGAAATGGCGGCATCGTGTCCCGAGTCCGGCCAGCCGAAGCGGTGGTGCCGAATGTGTGGTGCACGCCACAGGGAAGTTTTCCGAGCCTTCTGGAGCCTGGTGGTTTTTATGCGAACGTATGGCCACGCAAGGGGCGATTACCACCTGCCATATCTCCCGCTCAAGGACATGGCCGGCTGTCAGGATGGATGTGCCCGAGCAGGTCGGGGCCAACGAGACGAAGGGCCGGTGGGGAAACTGTTGCATCTGCGCTGTGATGTGCGCCACCAGACTTGCTCGCCCGCCCTGCTCGGCGACTCCGGTTGGTGCCTGTCATCTCTCATCGCTGTTCTAGCCGAAAAGGCTTCCAGGATTCCTGGTTTGAGTTGTCCGCCCCCTTGCGGTTGGGTTCTTATCGGGCCCCCCGGGGCGTGCGGACCTGACGGGATGTGTCCTCATGCAGGGTCAAGCAGCCTCGGAGGGTGTCTGGGGATGCCGGCCGTTGCCAGGGTGGCTGGCGTGAATCTTGGTGGTCGCTCACCTGCGGGACTGTCTCACCTTGGTGGGCCGCCAAGCGAAACCTTGATGGCCTCGCAAACCTTGATGACCAACCTTGCCGGGAGGAGTTACCGATTCGTTGCCCAACAGGGCTTCCGCGCCAAGGAATCCGCCAAGGGTTGGGGTGTTGAGTGCGGGAACTCACCAGCCCGGCACCCGAACTCACCGGCCTGCGTGGCCGTTCTCACCGGCCGCACCGGGCCGGCTGGAAACTCACCAGTCTTCTCACCGACACCCGATACGCAACCGTTACGCGCGGTCGGGTCGGCTGGTGAGAAAAGCGGTGAGTTCCGGCGGGTTGAGTGGGGCCACCGAAAACGAACGACATGCGGGGGAAGGGATTCCAATGAACGGCGCAATCGGGGGACTGCTCGAAACGCTGGCGCGGCTCGGCGGTCAGCTGGCTGATCTCAACGAGGAGATGGCTCGACTCAACGAGCGTTTTTCTCAAATCGAGCGAGCTGCTGACGGAACTGCTGCTGCTCTTCCCGAAGCTGCTGCAACTGAGCTTCGAGCCCGGTGACGAGATCAACGATCTTGGCGAAGTCGGCGGCGGATACCTCGACGGTTCCGCCGGCCGTTTCAACCTGCTTGGCAGCGAGCTCCGGCTGAGGCGTGGCGCGCACGAAGGTGCCGACGCCCTGCACGGCATAGACGAGTCCTTCTTCGCGCAGGACTCGGACCGCACTGCGGGCAGTCATGTTGGCGATGCCGAACCGCTTCTCGATCTCCGAGAGGGCGTACAGCTTGTCGCCGGCCTTCAAGCGCCCCTCGGCGATGTCCTGGCGCATGGCGTCGGCGGCCTTCTGGTACGGCGCCCGCTCCTCATCGTTACTGCGGCTCATGCTCCCAAGGGTAGCCCCCGCTAGCACACCCAAGCTCTGTCTCATCCGAAATTTCCCTTCGATCGGCATATTCATGGACCAACACTGCTAGCTCTGCTTGACAGTGACAGTCTCACTAGTGCTACAAATGACCTAGCACCGCTTAGCGGTCTAGCAGGGTCGGTGTCCTCCGGCCCCTCCACCACCCACCCTTGGAGTCCTCCATGGCCCGTATCACCATCCGCCCCGACCTGACCGGCACGACCCACATGGTCGCCGTCCCGCCCGTGCCGAAGCTGGCCGACGCCGCCACCGGGCAGGTCGCCACCGACCGCGAGACCGGCGCGACCCTCTACACGGTCCAGCTCCTGGAGACGTTCGAGGCCGCCGCTCAGCTGATCAAGGTGACCGTGCCGGAGCCCGGTCTCGACGCCGGCCTCGTGCCCGGTGCGATCGTGCGCCCGGTCGGCCTGATCGCCACCCCGTGGGCGAACCTCTTCAACGGCCAGGTCAGCAACGGCGTGGCGTACCGGGCTGAGGCCCTGGTTCCCGCCGCACCGGCGGCCCCGGCGTCGAAGTCGGCCGCCAAGAGCGCTGAGCCCGTCGCCTCGTGACCGGCACCCGCCCTGCCCGGATCGTCGGGCCCGTGGACTTCTCCTCCACGGGCCCGGCCCCGGCCGCCGACCCGGCCGTGTATCCGCTCCCGGCCCCGGATGGCGACCCCCGCTTCGCGCTTGGCCTGCTCTTCGACGCCGCCAAGGTGCTGGAAGCCCACGGCTACCCGCCGATCACCTCCGGCCCGGACCTGCTGAACCTGCGTCAAGCGCTCTTCCGCTTCCTCTACCTCCCCAAGGACCCCACCTCGTGATCGCCGCCCCGTCGATGGCCACCACCGGCCCGCTCGACGCAATGCCGTGGCTGCCCTACGCTGCCGCGGTCGTCGTCCTCGGCCTGCTCGGCTGGCTGATCGTGATCGGTGTGCGCTTCCTGTCCGCCGACAAGGAGACACGCCGCTCGATTCGGCAGGCCGCCCGTATGCGCCGCACCTGGCCGCGCCTGGCCCGCAACCTGGGGCTCGTCACCACCGACCGCACACCCACCTTCCTCCAGTCCCTCGCCACCGGGGACAAGAAGCCCGAACCCCGCATCCTCACCCCGAGCCTCTCCACCAAGCCCGACCCGTACGGCGTCACGGTCACCGTGAAGACGGTGCCGAAGATCGGGCTGGAGGAGTTCCAGAAGCGCGCCGACCACCTCGCGGACGCCTGGGCCTGCACCCGCGTCTCGGTGAACCCGGACGGTCCCGGCAAGCTCCGCATCCGCGCCGTACGCCGCGAACCCCTTTTCGAGCCCTACGCCTTCACGCCCGACGGCAAGCCCCCGGCGGACCTGTCCGTGTGGGACCTGGGCATCGACGAGTACGCCCTCGCCTCCGTCCTGCGCATGTCCAACGTGCCCGGCGTGTGTGTGGCCGGCCTGCCCGGCTACGGCAAGACCTCGCTGATCAACGGCCTGATCTCCCGTCTCGCACCCTCCGGCGCCGTCCAGTTCGCCGTGGCCGATGGCAAGGTGTCAGAGGCGCACGAAGGCGACTACGCCGACGTCGTGAACCGCCTGTTCGCCTTCGTCGGTGACGACCTGGAAGCCGCTAACAAGCTCTTCCGCCGCCTGGTGAAGCTGCGGCGCGCACGCTCCTCCTCGATCCGCCGGCTGCTGGGCACCACCAACATGTGGTCCAAGGGCCCCAGCGCGGAATGGCCGTTGGTCGTCCTGGTGGTCGACGAAGCGCACACCTACTTCCGCGAGTACAAGGGCTCCGACTCCACCACCAAGCGCCTCGCCCAGCTCGCGGCCGACAACGCGCGCTTGGTCGAAGACCTGGTCAAGAAGGGCCGCTCGGTGGGCATCGTGGTCGTCCTGGCCACCCAGAAGGCGACCGGCGACGCCATCCCCACCTTCATCCGCGACGTGTGCCCGGTCTCGCTGTCCTTCGCCCAGAAGACCACCGAGGCCGCGGTGGCCGCCCTCGGTGAGGACATCCGCAACTGGCCCGACGCCAACCCCGTCACGATGCAGGACCCCGGCTTCGTCGGCGTCGCGTCCATGGTCCGGCAGGGCCACGAAGGCTTCACCCGCATCCGGGTGCCTTACGTCGAGCCCGACCACGTCGCCCGCGTCGCCGAAGCCTCCGCGCACCTGACGGCCGACCCCTTCGAGCTGCTGACCCTCCAGGCCGGACCGAGCCTGTTCAAGGACACCGACTTCGACACCACCGCCTGACCACTGTGGCACCAATGTGCAGAGCAGAGAGGAAAGTTGGCGATGCCCGCCACCACCTTCGCCACGCCCGGTCTGGCCGGCCCGGGAGCGTTCACCCGCGTCACGGTCACGGTGGTGATGGCGGTCATCGCCGCCCTGGCCTTCGTCTTCTCCTTCGGCAACGTCTGGGCCCTCGCCCTCCGCCTGGGCATCCCACGCCCGATCGCGCCCCTGATCGCCCCGATGGTGGACCTGTCCGTCGTCGGCCTCCTCGTCGCCCTCCACCACCTCATCCTGACCGGCACCGGCCCGGCCCAACTCGCCTCGGCCAAGCGGCTGATGCACCTGTGCGGCCTGCTCACCGTCGCCCTCAACATTGCCGATCCCCTCCTCACCGGCCACATCGGACGGGCTGCCCTCGACGCCGTCGCCCCCGTTCTTCTCCTCGGCTGGGGAGTTGTCGGCCCTGACCTCCTGCACCACCTCGCCAGCCCAACCACCCGTCTCAGCAAGGATGTTGCTCCTGACCTCCGTCCCGTCCCGCCCGCCGTCCTCGATCGGCCCGTCCCCGTACCCGCCGCGTCCCCGGTGGAACCCGCCCCGGCCGTTGAACCCCGCACCCCTGCAAACAGCACCGAACCCGAGCAGGGGCCCACGCCGCCGCTGCCTCCGGCCGCTGACCTGACCGGCCCGGACGCCGAACCTGCACTCGCGCCGGACATCGAACCTGATCCGGAACCCGCCCCGGTCCTGGTGCCCACGGCCCTGCCGAGCGTTCCGGCACCGCTCCTCGCGGCCGGCCGCCGCATTGCCGACGACCACCACGTCCGCACCGGCACCGTGATCACCCCGGCCGAACTGCGCGTCCGCCTCGGCGTCCCCGCCACTCTCGCCGACGCCGTCCATGCCCACCTGGCCGCCGTCCCCGCCTGACGAACTACCTCACCGCCTCGCGCCGACCGCGAACACCACACCCCTCGTGGTCGGCGCGACGGCACCCCCATGCCTCGCAGCGCTGCCCGGAAGGACAGAACTCATGACCGCACACCCCGACCTCCTCGACTTGCGCGCGGTCGCCTCGACGGCCGCCCGGGACCTGATCCACCTCGCCAACCGTGACGACTTCGACCGCATCGAAGCCACCGTCGAGCGTCTGGCCGGCTGCACCCGGCCCATCCAACTCGTCGGCAGCACCTCGACGTTCGACACCACCAGCGGCGAACTGCTCCGGCAGTACTCCAGCGCCGCTGAACCCCTCGGCCGAACCCTCGTCGCCTGCGGGAACCGCCGCTCCACCCGCTGCCCCTCCTGCTCCCGTGTCTACGCGGCCGACACCTACCAGCTGATCCGGGCGGGCCTCGCCGGTGGCAAGGGCACCCCGGATGCCGTCCGCACCCACCCCCGCGTCTTCGTCACCCTCACCGCCCCTTCCTTCGGCCCCGTCCACAACCGGCCCACCACCCGCACCGGCAAGCTCGTCCCCTGCCGCTGCGGCGTCCTCCACCCCGCCGAGCACCCCGCCCTCGGCACCCCGATCGACCCGGCCACGTACGACTACGCCGGGGCCGTTCTTTTCAATGCGCACGCCGGAGCCCTCTGGGCCCGCCTCACCACCTACCTGCGGCGCGAAGTCGCCCACGCCACCGGCCTCTCGCTCAAGGAACTGCGCGACCACTGCCGCGTCTCCTTCGCCAAGGTCGCCGAGTTCCAGAAGCGCGGCCTGGTCCACTTCCACGCCATCGTCCGCCTCGACGGCCCGGAAGGCTCCACCACCGCGCCCCCGGCCTGGGCCACCACCGACCTCCTCACCGACGCGGTCCGCTCCGCTGCCGCCAAGGTGGCCGTCACCGTGACTGGCGACTCCATCGGCGAACGCGTCCTTCGCTGGGGCGCCCAGCTCGACGTACGGGTGATCCGCCGACCCGACGCGGACGACCGCGACGACACCCCGCTCACGGACGCCGCCGTGGCCGGCTACGTCGCCAAGTACGCCACCAAGTCCGCGGAGGGCACCGGCACCGTCGACCGCCCCCTCTACTGCTCCCCGTGCAAGGGGCGCGGACGCATCCCCACCGACGACGGTGACACCGAATGTCGCTCCTGCGACGGCACCGGCCTGGCCGAGCCCATCGCCGACCTCAAGGTTGCCGCGCACGTTCGCCAGATGATCCGCACCTGTTGGGACCTCGGCCGCCGCGTCACTGACTTTGCCGATCTCAAGCTCACCAAGTGGGCTCACATGCTCGGCTTCCGCGGCCACTTCTCCACCAAGTCCCGCCGCTACTCCACTACCCTCGGCACCCTCCGGGACGTGCGCCGCACCTGGCAGAGCGAGCAGGCCCGCATCCGCGCCGGCCTCCCGCTGGTCGATCCCGACACCACCCTCGTCATCTCCGACTGGCGCTTCCTCACCACCGGCTACACCCCCGGCGAAGAACTGCTCGCCCAAACCGTCCGCGACAACCGCGCCGCCACTCTGCGCCTCAAGCGGGAGGGGGAAGCGGCGTGAAGTCTGAGCAGAGGGCCAAACCTGGTGGTCGGCCGCCAATGCCCAGCCCGGAGGAATGGGCGCGCGAACACCTCAAGCGCGCCCCGGAGCGGTCGGCCGAGTGGCGGCGACAGGTGGCCATGATCTACGGCCTCGCAGCGTCGTAGCCCAACTGAACACAAGGCAAGTGGCGGACCGCACTTCTCTGCGGTCCGCCACTTCGTCATGCGGTCAGGCACCACCCTGTTCGGCCGGGTGCTCCTTCCAGATGGGTTCGATCTTGCTTGGGTCGAACACCCGGCTGCCGGGGCCGGTCGGATGGATCACGACCGCAACCAGGCTCTGCCCGACGGCGGCCTGCCGCTGTTCAAGCGCAAATTCCGGGTCGGCCCACTGCTGGCGAAGGTTGGGAATCGCCTCCATCTGGAGGGCTCGGGCAGCCTCGTGCCGCTGCCGTTCGTTCTTCAACTTCCGCTCGTCCGCCTCCAGTTCGGCCAGCAGTGGAAAGTAGCTGGCGCCGCTGATGTTGTTGGCGCGGTACTGCTCCCGTGACTCGCTGATCTTCTGGCGGACGATCCGCAGATCCTCGTCCTTCTCCCACGGGGGAAGCTGCTCGACCGCGCGGAGGGATGCGCGCTCATGGTCCTGAATCACCAACTCGGTGATGTAGCGGTCTACTTCGGCTCCACGACGGGAGCACCCTCCGCACCCGCCGTTGTTCTTCGAGCGGCACCAGTAGACGTGTCCGCCGTCGCGGACGCCGCCGCGCATCCGGGCGGTGCACTTGCCGCAGCGCACGAAGGGGGACAGCAGGTACTTGGTGGTGTGGCCTCGGCCGTCTCGGGGGTTGACCCGGGGGCCGGGGGTGGGGAGTAGCGGTTGGATGCTGTCGAACACCTCCTTCGTGGTGGCCGGCTCCCAGTCGCCGCGCACGTAGTCGCCGTTCGCGTCGTACAGGACTTCGCCCTTGTACGTCTTCGCGCCGTACAGGCGGGGGTTCGTGAGGATCTGCTCCAGCGTCCTCGTCAGCCAGCGCTTTCCGGTCGCGGTCAGCTCTCCGCGCCCGTTCCACTCCGTGATGACCGTGGACGTCTTCTTCCTCTGCCGCACCTTCTCAATGGCTTCGAGGATGTTCTTGTGCTCGGCCGGGCGGAGAGTCTTCTTGTCGTCCTCCCAGCCATAGGGGCGATTCGCTCCGCCTGAGTTCCGCCCCTTCAAGGCGGCCTTGCGCTTGCCGTTGGAGATGCGGCGAGAGGTGTTTCGGGACTCAAGGTTGCGCTGGTTCACCTCGTTGCGGGCCATGGCGATTCCCGCGTCCGTGGTGAGGTCGAGGAACCCGGTCACCGAGATGACGAAGACGCCGTGCCGTTCGACCAGGTCGATCAGGTCTTCGAGGTCGCGGGGGTCGCGCATGCCTCGGTCGATGTTGGAAACGGCGAGCGCGTTGCCCTCACCCCGGCGCAGGTCGGCGATGATCGAGTCCCACTTGGGACGGACCACCCGGTAGACGAAGGTGCCGTCGGGGAGACGGATGCGCTTCTTCTTGAAGGCGGAGGTGTCGTTCTCCAACTCCTCGCGCTGAACCCGGCCACCGATGCCCGCGACCTCTTCGCGCAGGTCCACCATCTGGTTCTCGACCTGCTCGCCCGTACCCTCGGAGTCCTCCGACTCGCGGGCGTAGAGAATCCAAACCAGCTGGTCAGGGTCTATGTCCAGCTCGGTGCGGCCGGCGAAACGGCGAGGAGAGAAGGTAGCCATGCGAAGACCCTACCCAAGCTGTTAACCGCTTCCATCACCAACGGCATCGGCTTCGGCTTCATCGCCTTCTGCCTCCTCCGCGTGGTCGCCGGCCGCGCCCGCACCGTCCCCGTCCCGATGTACGCGGTCGCCGCGGTCTTCGCCTTCTACTACCTGATGCCGGCCCTCGGCCTGCTCTGACCTCAGGTCGCCCGACGGCCCTTCCCCGCGAGTGCTGCGGGGGAGGGCCGTTGTCGTTGTTCCGGGCGGGGCAGCGCGGGTCAGGCGGTGGTGCGGGTGACCAGGTTGTCGATGGACTGGGCGGGGCGCAGGGTTTCGAAGTGGATGGCGCCGGAGGTGTCGGTGCGGGCGCCGTACACGGGGGTTCGGGGAGGGAGTTGTAGCTGAAGTGGTGGGAGGCGTAGTACGCGCCGGTGTCGAGGAGGCAGACCAGGTCGCCGGGTTCCAGGAGGGGCAGCGGGTGGGCGCGGGCGACCAGGTCGCCGGCGAAGCAGCAGGGGCCGGCGATGTCCTGGGGGACGAGGGTGCCGTGCTTGGTGGCGCCGGAGGGCGTGTGGGCGCTGATGCGCAGTGGCCAGCTGTCGGGCATGAAGACGGTGCGGGTGGCGACCTGGGCGCCGGCGTGGCTGACGGCGATGGCCCGGCCGCCGGCCGTCTTGGTGTACTCGATGGAGGAGGCGAGGAAGCCGGACTTGGCGAGCACGGAGCGGCCGAACTCGGTGACCAGCCGGTAGCCGCCGTCGAAGAGCGCGGGGGCGTGCCGGCGCAGTTCGGCGACGTACGTGTCCCAGCCGGGTGCGATCCGGTCGTCGGTGAAGTTGACGGGGAGGCCGCCGCCGAGGTCGATGCCGGTGACCTGGCGGCGGCCGAGCTCGTGGTTGATGCGTTCGGCGAGGTCGACGGTCGCGCCGACGCCGGCCGCCATCCGGGACAGCTCGACGCCCTGCGAGCCGATGTGGCAGTGCAGCCAGGTCAGCCAGGGGCGGGCCCGGAAGGCGTCGATCAGCCGCTCCACGTTGCCGGGGTCGGCGAGCGGGATGCCGAACTTGGAGGTGGCGGTCGCGGTGCTCATCGCCGCGATGCTGCCGCCGCCGACCTGCGGGTTGACCCGGACGCCGATCCGGGAGGTGGTGGGGCGGTGGGTGAGCAGGTCGTCGACGCGGGTGAGTTCCTGCCAGTTGTCGATGTTGACGGCGACGCCGAGGTCCAGCGCGAGGGCCAGTTCGCGGCGGGTCTTGGCGGGGGAGTCGAGCACGATCCGGTCCGGCGCGAAGCCGGCTGCCAGGGCCTGCGCGAACTCGCCGGGGCTGGCGACCTCGCAGCCCATGCCGAGGCCGCGCAGTCGGCGCAGCACCGGTCCGAGCGGGTTGGCCTTGGCGGCGAAGGCGTGCAGCACGTCGAGCCGGGCGGGGAACGCGGCGTGCAGCGCGGCCACCGTCCCGGTGACGGCGTCGAGGTCGAGGAAGGCGGCGAGCGGGGTGTCCTCCGGGTCGAGCAGGCCGCGCCGGACGGCCGCGCGGAGGACGAGTTCGCGGCGCTCGGCGCCGATCAGGGGCTGGTGGTCGGTCATGGGGCACGCTCCGCGCGAGGTCGGCAGGAAGGGGACCGGGCCGGGTGGCGTTCCGGGCCGTGGTTCCAGCGTGCGGTTCGGGGTGCCGCCGTGTCTGTGCCCGCCGCGCCGGGTTTCGGCGGGCGGGGTGGGCCGCGCGCACCGCGGGGTGCGACGGTTCGGCCGGGGTTGG
Organism: Kitasatospora sp. NPDC059673; assembly: GCF_042734215.1. Taxonomy (NCBI): domain Bacteria; kingdom Bacillati; phylum Actinomycetota; class Actinomycetes; order Kitasatosporales; family Streptomycetaceae; genus Kitasatospora; species Kitasatospora sp. NPDC059673. Next base: position 42,357 of record NZ_JBHWEN010000003.1, read on the forward strand.
TGCGGGGCGGCGGCCGGGGCGGCCCGGGTGGGTGCGGGCCGCCGGATGACGGGGGAGACGGGGGCAGACCGGCGTCCGGGCACCGGTTCGACGGCCTGGTCCGGTGTCAGGACACGGGCAGGGCGCCCCGGCGTGGGGCCGGTGGCCGTGCGCACGGTGCGATGGTCCGGGCCTGCGTCGGAGCGGGGGCCGGGATTCCGGACGTCGGTCGGCGGTTTGGTGGGTGCGGGCGGGTGCCGGGTGCCGGGGAGTCTGGCGGAAGCCGCGTCCGGGCACCGGTTTCGTGGCCCGGCGCGGTGTCAGGGCGCGGTGGGGTCGTGGTCGAGCAGCCGGAGTTGGAGGTGGGCGAGCAGGCGGGCGTCGGGGTTGTCGACGTCCAGGCCGGAGATCTTGAGGACCTTGTTGTGGAAGCGGTTGGCGAAGGTGGTGCGGGCCACGCCCAGGGTGTCGGCGGCCCGGCCGAGTTCGCGGGAGTGGTCGAGGTAGGCGCGCAGCGCGTCCAGCGGGGCGCGGTCGCCCTTCTGGTCGGCGTGCGCGACCAGCCGGGACACCGAGGTGCGGACCGGGAGCGGGAGCTCGCGCAGGGTCTCGACGATGTGCCGCAGGGCCACCGCGTCGGCGACCTCGTCGACGGTGGCGCAGCCGAGTTCGGCGCGGCCGAACAGCAGCCCGCTGAGGGCGAGTTCGGCGGATTCGCGGGAGCGGGAGGCGTGGTCGAGGCGGTCCTGGACGGGGCCGAGGCCGGCCAGTGCGCGGGTCTTCAGACGGGCCGACAGGTCGGCGGCCAGCCGGCGGCCGAAGTCGGCGACCTGGAGTTCGGCGGTGGGCAGGTCGGGGGCGAGGCCGGCCAGCAGGATCAGGACGCCGCGCTCGGAGGGGAGCAGCAGGGAGCTGCGGCCGGGGCCGGCGGGGTGCCAGCCGGCGTGCCGTTCCAGCCGGACCCGCAGGTCGTCGTCGAGCGGGCCGGCCACACCGACGGCGAGGACGGCGCAGTGGCCGTCGGCGGGCATGCCGCTGTGCCGGGCGAGCAGGGCGCCGGAGCCGCGGCCGTCCAGGACCGAGCGGGCGGCCTCGGTGAGCAGTTCGCTGCGGCCGTGGTGGCGGGAGCGGTGGTGCAGCAGGTGGGCGGCGGCGAGTTGGGCGGCGACCTGCAGGGCCTCGGCGGCGCCGTCCGGGAGCTGCTGGCCGGACAGGGCGGCGACCCAGATCGAGCCGAGGCGTTCGCCGCCGGCCTGCACGGCCAGGACCAGCCGCTCCGGCACGTCGCCCTCGGCGCGGCGGTGCAACACCCGGTCCGTGGACCAGAGTTCCTTGAAGAAGCCGCCCTCGGACATCGCCTGCTGCCGTTCCTCGGGGACCTGGCCGGTGGTGACGGTGCGGATCCGGATCGGGTCGAGGTCGGCGCTCTCGGCGTAGTGCGCGAGGACCCGGGAGTCCGGGTCCTCGATGGTCACCGCGCCCCGCACCTGGACGGCGATCAGGCGGGCCAGTCCGCCCAGGTCGCCGAGCGGGACGTTGGCGCTGCCGGGGACGGGACCGGTGGCGGCGGCGGCCCGCAGAGTGGTGATCACCCGTGGCCAGTCCACCCAGGCGGTGCGGAACAGCAGTGCCGTTCCGGCCTGTTCGGCGACCGCCCGCAGCTCCTGCTTCCGTCCGCCGTCGCGGGCCTCGCGCAGCACCACGCCCGCCGCCCCGGCCGCCCCGGCGTCGCGCAGCAGTTTCTCGGCCGCCGCGCCGTGCGGGTCCACGCCGACGGCGACCAGCAGGTCCCCGCGCCCGGCCGGCCGGTCGAGCGGGTCGTACACCAGCAGCTGCCGGACGGGCGTCTGCGCCCGGGGCAGCGTCGCGATCTCGATCAGCGGGCCGGCCAGGTTGAGCAGCCCCTCCAGGGACTGCGCCCGTGCCACCGGCCGCTCCCACGCGTCCTCGTCCATCGGACGGACCTCCCCAGGTGCGTACGCGTCTGCGATCGACCGTCAACTCCCCCTGGCCGCAGTCGAGTCGGGACATCGTAGGCCCGGGGCGGGGGCGACGAGTGCGGCGGAAAACCGGAGGTGTCGCAGGTGGGCGGGCCGCTACGGTGGGCGCGTCCTCGGGCGGCTGTTTACCGCTCTATTCGTGGCGCGAACAACGCGTCCGCAACCCAGGGAGTTGCTGATCATGGTACGTACCCTCGTCGGCGAGTTGCCGTCCGCACTGGACCGGACGGTGACGGTCAAGGGGTGGGTGAACACGCTGCGGCTGCAGAGCAGGATGCAGTTCGTGGTGGTGCGGGACCACACCGGGATGGTGCAGGTGACCCACCGGCGCGGGGGTGACGGAGACCGGCTCGACGAGGTGCTGCGGGGGTTGACGCCGGAGTCGGCGGTGGAGATCACCGGGAAGGTGGTCGCCAACCCGGTGGTGAAGCTCGGCGGGCTGGAGATCGTGCCGGAGCGGATCGAGGTGGTGTCGGCCGCCGAGTCGGGCCTGCCGATCAGCGCGGAGACCGGCCCGGAACAGCGGCTGAACTGGCGTTTTCTGGACTTGCGGCGCCCCGGGCGGCGGCTGGTGTTCGAGGTGCAGACCACCGTCGAGCAGGCGATGCGGGAGCTCGCGGCCGAGGAGGGCTTCACCGAGCTGCACACGCCGAAACTGATGGGCACGGCCTCAGAGTCGGGCGCCGAGGTGTTCAAGGTCGGGTACTTCGACCGGACGGCGTACCTGGCGCAGTCGCCGCAGTTCTACAAGCAGATGGCGATCGCCAGTGGCATCGACCGGGTCTTCGAGATCGGCCCGGTGTTCCGCGCCGAGCCCTCGTTCACCTCCCGGCATGCCACCGAATTCACCGGCGTGGACGTCGAGTTGGCCTGGATCGACAGCGTCGAGGACGTGATGTCCTTCCAGGAGCGGATGCTGCGCCGGGTGCTGGCCCGGGTCGCCGAACGGCACGGCGAGCAGATCGAGCAGCACCGGAACACCCGCGTCGTGGTGCCCGAACTCCCCTTCCCCCGGCTGACGATGGCGCAGGCGGTGGCGAAACTGCGGGCCGCCGGCTGGGACCAGGAAGGCGTCCGGGAGGACTTGGACCCGGAGGGCGAGCGGCTGCTCAGCGCGCTGGTGGCCGAGGAGAGCGGGCACGAGTTCGTGTTCGTCACCCGGTTCCCGGCCTCGGTGCGGCCGTTCTACCACCTGCGGCCCGCCGACGACCCGACCGTCACCGACTCCTTCGACCTGCTGTGGAAGGGCGTGGAGATCACCACCGGCGCCCAGCGCGAGCACCGGCACGGCCAACTCGTCGCGCAGGCCCGGGAGAAGGGCATGGACGCGAGCCCCGAGGGCCCGCTCGGCCGCTACCTGGACTGCTTCCGCTACGGGATGCCCCCGCACGGCGGCTTCGGCCTGGGCCTCGGCCGGGTGCTGATGCTGGCTCTCGGGCTGCCGTCGATCCGGGACGCGGTCTTCCTGTTCCGCGGCCCGAACCGGCTGGAGCCGTAGGGCAGTTCGGCTGCCGTTCTCGGGCGGTTCAGCTGCTCGTGCGGGCCGATCCGGGCGGCCAGAGCACGTGCACCGGCACCCCGGCGGCCCGGGCGGCGGCGACCATGTCGGCCGTCCCGCCCGGGCCGTTGCCCGGCCTGCCGTCCCAGACCGCGATCAACTCGTCGGCCAGCGCCAGCAGTTCGGCATTGGCGGCGACGTAGGCGGCGTCGTCGATCACGGCCGCGGGCAGCGTCAGCACCCGGTCGGCGGCGGCGCGCAGGCGGACGAAGTCGGCTTCGGCGGCCGCGGCCTGCGGGCCGGGGTAGGCCGGGCCCGGCAGTACGGCGATCAGGCGTCCGCCGCGGGCCAGGACGGCGTCCGCGAAGAGCGTGTCCGCGCCCGGGGCGAGACACGAAAGACCCGTCAACTCACCGGCCGGGTAAGGCGCGAGTTGGGCGTCGAGGGCGGCGCGCACCGCGCGGGCCGTGGCCGGGGTGAGGCCCATGTGTCCGGTCACGGCGATGACGGGCATGGCGGTGCTCCCTCGCGCGGCGGATCGTGCTGCACCGGATCCTGCCAGGACGGCGTTGCCGGGCAGGCGAGTTGACCGGGAATTCGCCGAAAAGGCAGCAGTGCGGGCGCAGTTGGGGATTGCGCCGGTCAGGGGCGCGCCGCACGCTGGACAGCCGCGCCCCGGGCGGCCGACAATCGCGCCATGAGCGCTCAGGAGTTCGGCACCGAGCTGGCCCGCCCCTCGCAGGGCGAGCGGGACAGCGCGCTGGAAGTGCTGCGGGACGGCGTCGGCAGTGGCCGGCTCTCCCACGACACCTTCATCCGCCGGATGGAACTGGTCCTCACCGCCCGCAGCCGCGCCGAACTCGCCGAGGTGGTCGGCGATTTGCGCACCTACGGCCCGGTCTCCCGGCTGCTGCTGCGCACCGTCGCCAAGGTCTCCGCGCTCAACGTCCGGCTGCGGCAGACCTGGCACGCCGAACAGCTCACCCGCCTCCAGCTCCCCGCTCCGGCCGTCGGCCGCCTGCTGATCGGCCGGATGACCGGCTCCGGCCTGCGCCTCGGCGATGCGACGGTCTCCCGCCGTCACGCCGAACTGCGCTTCGAGGGCGGCGACTGGGTCCTCTACGACCTGGGCTCCAGCAACGGCACCTTCGTCAACGACCGCCGCCTGGCCGGCGGCACCGTCGTCCGCCCGGGCGACCGCCTCCGCTTCGGCCGCCTGGGCTTCCAGCTCAGCGCGGACTGAACCCCCCGGGGGAGCGCGGCCGGCCGGGTGATCGAAATCAATTTTCTTTAGCCTTGGTAATGACGTAGGCTAAGGACATGCCCGAGATGTCCGAGGACGACCTGGTGGCGGTAAGCCAGCTGAGGTCGTCCGCGATGCGCTTGGCCCGGCGGTTGCGACACCAGCGGGTCGAGGAGTCGCTGAGCCCCACCGAGATGGGGGTGCTCGGCACGCTTGCCCGTTGTGGGAAGGCGACGCCCGGTGAGCTGGCGCGCAAGGAGCACGTCCAGCCGCCCTCCATGACCAGGATCATCGCGATGCTGGAGGAGAAGGGCCTGGTGCGGCGCGAGCCGCACCCCGAGGACCGCCGGCAGGTGGTGGTCAGCAGTACCGAACAGGCCGAGCAGATCCTCAACGAGTCCCGCAGGCGGCGCAACGCCTGGCTGGCGGAGCTCGCCGAGGGCCTCGACGAGGAGGAGTGGGAACGGCTGAAGGCAGCCGCGCCCGTGCTCTACAAACTGGCCCACCTGTAAGCCGACAGGCCGACCGTCTCAGGGCGAACGAAGGAGAACCGCATCACCGCAGCATCCACCAGCGCCACACACCGCGCCGCGGCCGTCGAAACGGCCGCGGCGCGTCGAGGGGAGACCACTGTGACACCGCCGGCCGCACGCGCCGCCACGATCCGCACCGCGACCATCCGCACCGACCTCCGAACCGACCCCCGACGCATCAGCGCCCGCCCCGCCGGGCAGCGCGCCGACGAGCCGTTCGCCGACGAGACGGCCGCCACCGAACCCGCGCCCACCGGCGCCCCCGCCGCGCAGAGCCAGGCGCCCGCTCCCACGGGCCTGCCGGGCAGCGGCGACGACGACCCCGAGGAACGCACCGCGGCGGAGATCCCCGCCGCTTCGCCGGGCCGGTTCACCCGCCCGGGAGGGATGTTCTCGTCCCTGCGCATCCGCAACTACCGGTACTACTTCGCCGGTCAGGTGGTCTCGAACACCGGCACCTGGATGCAGCGCATCGCCCAGGACTGGCTGGTCCTCAGCCTCACCGGCAGCCCCTTCGCGGTCGGCATCACCACCGCCATGCAGTTCCTGCCCATGCTGCTGCTCGGCCTGTGGGGCGGCGTCCTCGCCGACCGGCTGCCCAAGCGCCGCCTGCTGATCGCCACCCAGGGCGCGATGGGCCTGCTCGCCGCCGGCCTCGCCCTGCTCACCATCACCGGCACCGTCACGCCCGTCGCGGTCTACCTGTTCGCGCTGCTGCTCGGCCTGGTCACGGTGGTCGACAACCCGACCCGGCAGGCCTTCGTCAGCGAGATGGTGCCCGCCAAGGACCTGGCCAACGCGGTCAGCCTGAACGCCGCCAACTTCCAGACCGCCCGGCTGGTCGGCCCCGCCGTGGCCGGCGCGCTGATCGCCGCGGTCGGCAGCGGCTGGGCGTTCGCCGTCAACGCGCTGTCCTTCGCCGCGGTCATCGGCGGCCTGCTCGCCATGCGCAGCAGCGAACTGCGCCCCGTCGAGCGGATCGCCCGCGAACGCGGCCAGCTCCGCGAGGGCCTGAGCTACGTCCGGGAACGCCCCGAGCTGCTCTGGCCGATGGTGCTCGCCGGGTTCATCGGCACCTTCGGGTTCAACTTCCCGACCCTGCTCTCCGGCTTCGCCCATGACACCTTCCACGTCGGCGCGGGCGGGTACGGCCTGCTCAACACCGCGATGGCGGTCGGGTCGCTCACCGGCGCCCTGCTCGCCGCACGGCGCGGCGCGCCCCGGCTGCGCCGCCTGGTGTTCGCGGCGCTGGCGTTCGGCGCGCTGGAGATCACGGCCGCGTTCGCGCCCGGCTACTGGACGTTCGCGCTGCTGCTGACCCTGATCGGCATCTTCGGCCTGACCTTCAACACCTCGGTCAACTCGGCGCTCCAGCTCGGCACCGACCCCGAGATGCGCGGCCGGGTCATGGGCCTGCTGGTCCTGGTCTTCACCGGCGGCACCCCGATCGGCGCCCCGCTGGTCGGCTGGATCACCGCCGAATACGGCCCCCGCCTCGGCCTGCTCGCCTGCGGACTGGTCTCCGCCGCAGCCGCCGGTGTGGTGGCCCTGGTGCTCGGCCGGATCAGCGGCCTGCGGCTCAGGTTCGACCTGCACCCGGTGCGGGCCCGCGGCCGGGTGTTCTCGGTGGTGCAGAAGAGCGACCTGGCGACGGCCTGCTAGTCCTGCGGGACGCGCTGCTCCAGCACCTGGCCCGGCCACGGGCCGGCCGGCCGGTCGACGGTGAACGTGGCGGTCCGGGTGAACCCGAGCCGCTCGTACTGCTCGACCAGCCGGCCGTCGCCGCCCGCGTAGCAGTCCACCCGCAGCAGGTCGATGCCGCGGGCCCGGGCCTCCCGCAGGGCGTCCGCGATCAGTGCGGAGCCGATGCCGGAACCGCTGTGCACGCGGTCGGTGACCAGCCAGTGCACGTACAGCTCCCGCTCCGGCACCGGCGGGGCGTACGACGGGGCTTCCTCCGAGAGGATGCACATGCCCAGCGCGTCGCCCCCGCCCCCCGACCGCTCGGCGACCCGCACCAACTGCTCGCGACACGCCTGCTCGGCCCGGGCCACCGACTCCGGACGCTGCGACCACGGCACCGCCCCCCACTGCCCGGTACGGCCCTGCGCGGTCAGCCAGGCGACCGCGCCGTCGATGAGAGAGAGCAGGGCGGGAGCGGAGTCAGGACCTCCGGTGCGGATGCGCATGACCTCCTTTCTATCCGGTGGCGGCCGCCGGGCGGTAGGGCACGATGGCGGGATGAGGCTCTTCGTCGCCGTGAACCCGCCGGCCCGCGCCATCCAGGAACTCGCCGACGCGGCATCCTCCCTGCGAGAGCTCCCCGGTGCCGACCGGCTGCGCTGGAGCGGGAGTGCCGGGTGGCACCTCACGCTGGCCTTCCTGGGGGAGGTTCCGGCGGACGAAGTGCCGCTGCTTTCGGACAAGTTGGCGGAGGTCGCGGCGTCGCACCCGAGACACCGCCTGCGGCTGGCCGGCGGTGGGACGTTCGGCGACCGGGTGCTCTGGTGCGGCGTGACGGGCGAGACGCATGCCCTGCGACGGCTCGCCGACGCCGTCCGCGACGCACTCGACATCACGGACGACCACCCCTTCCACCCGCACCTCACCCTCGCCCGCAGCCGTTTCGGGGCGAGCGGGATGCGCGGGATGGCGGCCGCGATGGATCGCTTCCGGGGGACGGAGTGGGAGGCCGGGCGGATCCATCTGATGCGCAGCGAGACGGGGTTCGGACCGGCGCGGTACACCGTGGTGAAGGAGTGGCCGTTGCGGGGGTGACGGCCGGCGGGCGCGCGCCCCGGTTCTCGCGCCCGCCTGCTGTCACCCCAGCTCGGGTGCCTCCCGCAGCTCGATGCGGGAGGGCGCCGTCTGCCCCAGTTCCAGCAGGGTGAGCGTGTTGGTGCCCTCGCGGAGCAGCGGCTGCGGGCAGTAGAGGGTGACCTGGGGGCCCTGGCGGTCGTAGCGGCCGAGGAGGAAGCCGTTGATCCACAGGTAGCCGTGGTCGCCCTCGGGGACGGCGAGGAAGGTGTCGCCGGTGGTGTCCAGGTCGAAGGTGCCGCGGACGAGCAGCTCCGGGCCGGGCTCGCCGGGGGCGTACGCGGCAGCGGGCTGCGGGTCGAGCGCCAGCGGCTGGGCGTGCCAGCCGTGCAGGTACTGGCGTTCGTGGCGGACGCCGGTGATGCCCTTGGTTTCGCCGACCTGCGGGCCGTAGTTGACCCGGCCGAGCGATTCGACGAGCAGGGTGACCTGGTCGCCGCCCGTCGCGGTGACGGGCGGCGCGGGGACGCCGCGTTCGAGGGAGGCGGCGTGCTTGCCGGCGATCCGGAGCGCGGCCCGGTCGCGCAGGCCTTCGACGGTGAGCGGCTGGGTGTCGCTGATCGCGGGCACTGCCGCGGTGTAGCGGACCAGGCCGTGCTCCAGCCCGAGTTCCTCGAACAGTGGCGGCACGGGGGAGGCGACGGCGTCCCCGAACGGCAGCTCGGCGATCTCGGTGAGCGCGACCTCGCGTCCGCTCAACACGGGTGTTGCGGACGGCAGTTCGGCCACCCGGTCGTCCAAGTAGTGGACCAGCGACGGGTTTTCGGCCGCGAAGTCGGCGATGACTCGCCGGAAGGCGTGGAACTTGGGGGTGGGCAGGCCGCGTTCGTCGAGGGCGGCGTCGTAGTCGTAGGAGGTGGTGGTCGGCTGGTACGGGGAGTACGTCCAGTCGGTGGAGTTGAACGGGGCGTCCTCGTGGTTGGCGCCGGCCGTGGTGCCGAAGTTGGTGCCGCCGTGGGCCATGTACAGGTTGACGGAGCCGCCGGCGGCGAGGATGCGGCGCAGCGAGTCGGCGGCGTCGGCGGCGTCGCGGGTGTGGTGCGGCTTGGCCCAGTGGTCGAACCAGCCGTTCCAGAACTCCATGCAGAACGGCGGGTCCTCGGGGCGGTGGCGGCGCAGCGTCTCGAACGCGGCTTCGGGGTCGGAGCCGAAGTTGACGGTGGCCAGGATGCCGGGGACGGTGCCGCCGCCGAGCATGTGGTCCTCGGGGCCGTCGGAGGTGAACAGCGGGACGGTGATGCCGCGTTCGCGCAGGCCGCGGGCCAGGTGGTCGAGGTAGGTCCGGTCGCTGCCGAAGGAGCCGTACTCGTTCTCGACCTGCACCATCAGCACGGTGCCGCCGGGCCGCCCCCACTGGCGTTCGACGACCTGCGGCAGCAGCACGTCGAAGAACGCGTCGACCGCGGCCAGGTACTCGGGGTCGCTGGTGCGGGCCCGGCGTCCGACCTTGGCGGTCAGCCAGCCGGGCAGCCCGCCGTTGTCCCACTCGGCGCAGATGTACGGGCCGGGCCGGACGATCGTCCACAGGCCCTGGCGGTGTGCCTCGTCGAGGAACGCGCCGAGTTCGTCCAGGCGCTCGAAGCGGCCGGGGGAGGGCTCGTGCAGGTTCCACGGCACGTACGTCTCGACGGTGTTCAGCCCCATCGCGCGCAGCGTGGCGAGGCGGGCGGGCCACTGCTCGGGGCGGGTGCGGAAGTAGTGCATCGCGCCGGAGAGGATGCGCAGCGGGCGGCCGTCGAGGCGGAAGCCGGTCGAGTCGTAGGTGAGCATGCCTCCTAGCCTGCAAGAAGGCATCGGCCCGGACCATGGACAAAGCCCGGCGGCGTGTTGGACTTGTCCGGGAGACGACCGGGGACGGAGGACGATGGAGCGCTGGTGGCACTACCTGACGCCGGGGCCGGCGCAGTTGGGCACCGGCCTGGCGTGCCTGGGCGTGGGCCTGCAGCGCGGGCGGCTGCCGGTGGTCGGGCCACGGGTGCTGGACCACTGGGTGGCGGTGGTGGTCGGCTCGGGGCACGGCTGGTACGCGCTGCCGGGCGGCCGGCGGTTGCCGGTGGTGGCGCCGGCGGTGCTGTGGCTGCGGCCGGGGGTGCCGCACCACTACGGGCCGGGCGCGGACGGCTGGGCGGAGTCCTTCGTGGACTTCACCGGCGCGGGCACCGCCGGGTACGCCGAGCTGGGGCTGCTGCCGGAGGCCGAGGTGGTGCCGCTGGACTCCGCGGAGACCGCGCTGCGGGTGATCGCCGGGATCGCCGCGGTCTGCCGCCGGGGCGGGCCGACGGCCGGCCCGGAGGCGTCGGCGGCGGTCCACGAGCTGCTGGTGGAGCTGCACCGGCACCGGGCCGACCTGGGTCCGGAGGGTGCGCCGGTGATGGAGGTGCTGCGCCGGGACGCGTGCCTGCCGCTGTCGGTGGCCGAGCACGCCCGGCGGGTCGGCATGGGCGTGGAGGAACTGCGCCGCGCGGTGCGCGCACAGGGCGCGACCAGCCCCAAGGAGTACCTGCTCACCGTCCGCCTGAACGAGGCCAAGCACCTGCTGGCGGCCAGCGAACTGCCCGTCTCCACGGTGTCCCGCCGGGTCGGCTACCAGGACCCGGCGTACTTCACCCGCCTGTTCACCCGCCGCGTCGGCGTCGCCCCGACGGTCTTCCGGCAGCGCGAGTACCGAGGCCGCGCCCAGCCGGCGAACGAGGGGCCGGAGCAGGGGTAGCTCGGGCGACCGACTAGTCTCGAAGCGTGGACCCGAAGACCCGTATGCGGATCGTGACCGGCGCGTTCGTCCTGCTGCTCGCCGTAGTGATCATCAGCGCCCTCGTGCAGAAGTAGCCCCGGCCCCTCGTCGGCGGGCGGCTGGTCCGCAGGGTGGGCCCGGGAACGGTGTGGCGGTACGACGAAGGCCCCGGTCCGTGGACCGGGGCCTTCGAGCGGGCGGGGGTCAGTCGTTGAGGTGCTCGACCACGTAGTCGATCGCGCCGGTGAGCTTCTCGACGTCCGCCGGGTCGATCGCCGGGAACATCGCGATGCGCAGCTGGTTGCGGCCGAGCTTGCGGTACGGCTCGGTGTCCACGATGCCGTTGGCACGCAGTGCCTTGGCGACCGCGGCGGCGTCCACCGACTCGTCGAAGTCGATGGTGCCGACGACCTGCGAGCGCTCCTCCGCCTTGGCGACGAAGGGCTGCGCGTAGGAGGACTTCTCGGCCCACGCGTACAGGATCGAGGAGGACTCGGCGGTACGGGCCACCGCCCAGTCCAGACCGCCCTGGCCGTTCATCCACTCCAGCTGGTCGGCCAGCAGGAAGAGGGTGGAGAGGGCCGGGGTGTTGTACGTCTGGTCCTTCGAGGAGTTGTCGATCGCGGTCGGCAGGTCGAAGAACGGCGGGATGTACCGGCCGGAGCCGGCGATCTCCGCGGCGCGCTCCAGGGCGGCCGGGGAGAAGGTGGCCAGCCACAGGCCGCCCTCGGAGGCGAAGGACTTCTGCGGGGCGAAGTAGTAGACGTCCGTCTCGCGGATGTCGACGGGCAGGCCGCCGGCGCCGGAGGTGGCGTCGACCAGCACCAGCGAGCCGGCGTCCGCGCCCTCGGGACGGCGGATCGGCATGGCGACACCGGTGGAGGTCTCGTTGTGGGTGAGCGCGTAGACGTCCACGCCCGCCTCGGCGACCGGCAGCGGGTGGGTGCCCGGCTCGGTCTTGATGACGGTCGGTTCGGCCAGCCACGGGGCGGCCTTCACGGAGGAGGCGAACTTGGAGGAGAACTCGCCGAAGTTCAGGTGCTGCGACTTCTCGCGCACCAGGCCGAACGCGGCGATGTCCCAGAACGCGGTGGAGCCACCGTTGCCGAGCACGACCTCGTAGCCCTCGGGCAGCGAGAACAGCTCGGCGACGCCCTGGCGGACACGCTTGACGATGTTCTTGACCGGGGCCTGACGGTGGGAGGTGCCCAGCAGGGAGGTTCCGGTGGCGGCGAGGGCACTCAAGGCCTCGGGGCGCACCTTGGAGGGGCCGCAGCCGAAGCGGCCGTCGTTGGGCAGATTGTCGGCGGGGATCTGAATCTGAGCCACACCCGCACCCTATCGCCCCGAATTGCCCGGCTGTACGGCCGTCCGGCCGCTGAGACGCGATCTTCGCGGCACCGGACAGCGCTCACCGGAGCGCGCGCCGCCCCTGGTCAGGGGTGGTACGCGCGCCCGGCGGCGGTGTCACGGGTGCTGATGGCCCGTCAGGCATTCACCTGATCGGGTGTCAGTGGGCGATCTGGTCCCAGCCCTCGATCTCCTGCGGCTTGCGGCTGCCGGGGCCGATGTAGCGGGCGGCCGGGCGGACCAGGCGGCCGGTGCGCTTCTGCTCCAGGATGTGCGCCGACCAGCCGGCGGTGCGGGCGCAGGTGAACATCGAGGTGAACATGTGCGCCGGGACCTCGGCGAAGTCCAGCATGATGGCGGCCCAGAACTCGACGTTGGTGGCCAGCACGCGGTCGGGGCGGCGGTTGTGCAGCTCCTCCAGCGCGGCCTTCTCCAGCGCCTCGGCGATCTCGAAGCGCGGCGCGCCGAGCTCCTTGGCGGTGCGGCGCAGCACCCGGGCGCGCGGGTCCTCGGCGCGGTAGACGCGGTGGCCGAAGCCCATCAGGCGCTCGCCCTTGTCGAGGGCCTTCTTCACGTAGCCGACCGCGTCGCCGGTGCGCTCGATCTCCTCGATCATGCCGAGCACCCGGGACGGGGCGCCGCCGTGCAGCGGGCCGGACATCGCGCCGACCGCGCCGGACAGCGCGGCGGCGACGTCGGCGCCGGTGGAGGCGATCACCCGGGCGGTGAAGGTGGAGGCGTTCATGCCGTGCTCGGCGGCGGACGTCCAGTAGGCGTCGACGGCCTTGACGTGCTTCGGGTCCGGCTCGCCGCGCCAGCGGATCATGAACCGCTCGACGATGGTCTCGGCCTTGTCGATCTCACGCTGCGGGACCATCGGCAGGCCCTGGCCGCGGGCGGACTGGGCGACGTAGGACAGCGCCATCACGGCAGCCCGGGCGAGGTCGTCGCGGGCCTGCTCGGCGGAGATGTCCAGCAGCGGCTTGAGGCCCCAGACCGGGGCGAGCATGGCGAGCGCCGACTGCACGTCGACCCGGATGTCGCCGGAGTGGACCGGGATCGGGAACGGCTCGGCGGCGGGCAGCCCCGGGGCGAACCGGCCGTCCACCAGCAGGCCCCAGACGTGACCGAAGGAGACCTGGCCGACCAGGTCCTCGATGTCCACCCCGCGGTAGCGCAGCGCGCCGCCCTCGCGGTCGGGTTCGGCGATCTCGCTCTCGAAGGCGACGACACCCTCAAGGCCGGGTACGAAGTCCGACATGTAGAACGGCTCCTTCAGTGATCCGACACGACGTGCGGCCGTGGTGGGGCGGCACGCCGGTGACCGATGGTGGGTTGGCACTCGGTGTCAGAGTGGCAGGCACGGAGTGCATTGCGCCATACACCACGACGGTGATGTTTCCCCCAGACGCCACTCGAACCCCCGCCCGCCCCGGTGCTGCCGGCGGATTTCCTGGGCACTCCGCCGCAAACCGGACGATTCGCCGGGCTTTGGCGGTGCGCCGCCATGTCCCCGGGTGTTTGCGTGGACGTAGCGGCGTCCGGCGCTTGTCGTACGGGATGATGTTGGCGTGCCTACCGCGGAACGCCACAGTCACCCGAGCGCCCTGTCCACGCCGGCCGAGGAGCGGCCCGTGCCGGACCTGACCGTGATGCGCAAGCATTACCAGCACGAGGGCCTGGCCGAGGACCAGCTGGCCGGGGACCCGTTCCGGCAGTTCGCCCGCTGGTTCCACGAGGCCGTCGAGGCGGGCGTGGTGGAGCCCAACGCGATGGTGGTCTCCACCGCCGACGCCGACGGCCTGCCGTCCTCGCGCACCGTGCTGCTCAAGGGCTACGACCCGCGCGGCTTCGTGTTCTTCACCAACTACGGCTCCCGCAAGGGCACCGACCTGGCCGCCAACCCGAACGCCTCCCTGCTCTTCCCGTGGATCGGGCTGGCCCGCCAGGTGGTGATCGGCGGCCGGGTGGAGAAGGTCGGCCGGGACGAGACCGCCGCCTACTTCCGCACCCGCCCGCACGGCTCCCAGCTCGGCGCCTGGGCCAGCGAACAGTCCAGCCCGGTGGCCGGCCGCGAGGTGCTGGAACAGCGCTACGCCGACCTGGCCGCCCGCTACCCCGAGGGCGAGGGCGTCCCCGTCCCCCCGTTCTGGGGCGGCTACCGCGTCGTCCCGCGCACCGTCGAGTTCTGGCAGGGCCGCGAGAACCGCCTCCACGACCGCCTCCGCTTCGTCGCCCTGGAGGGCGAGGGCGGCGGCTGGCGGGTGGAGCGGCTCTGCCCCTGACGGAGTGTCAAGTTTGCTGCCCCGTAAGTCAACCAGGTGGAGTAACCTGCCCCTCTGACGGGCTAAAAAACTAGTGGTTTGGACCACTGAAACGTGGGTAGCGGCGTTACAGTCGCTCCGGGTGAAATTCTCGGCACAGGACGCCGAGGCCTGTCTCGCGCCGACAGGCGCAGAAACGAGTCATCATGGTCGCCGCCACCAAGCCCGCCGACAGCGCGCGCGTCGAGGAGTCTGCTCCCTCGCTGGCAGCTCTGGCCTCCATCGGTGTCGAAGAGCTCACCGCCGAGCTCTATCGCGCCCTCCCTGGCGGTGAGTCCGGCCAGGTGGCCGTCGCCGCCTTCAACTCCTCCATCTGAACCGGTCGACCGAGCGCAGACGACGCGACGTCACCCCGATTCCCGTGCCGCGCCCGCTGGTGCCGTTCTCGCAGTACGTGATCAAGATGCACGCCCGTTGTGATCTTGCCTGCGACCACTGCTATGTGTACGAACACGCCGATACCAGTTGGCGCGGCAAGGCCCGCGCCACCAACGAGACAGTGCTCGCACGCACTGCCGAGCGGATCGCCGAACACGCCCGCACCCACCGGCTCCCCGCCGTCCACGTGGTGCTGCACGGCGGCGAACCGCTGCTCGCCGGGCCCGCCCTGCTCGGCCGCGCCGCCGAACTGCTGCGCGCCGCCCTGCCCGCCGACTGCGTCCTCGACCTGCGCATCCACACCAACGGCGTGCTGCTCTCCCCCCGCTTCCTCGACCTGTTCGCCACCCACGGCATCAAGGTCGGCATCTCGCTGGACGGCGACAAGGCCGCCAATGACCGGCACCGTCGCTTCGCCGACGGCCGCAGCAGCCACGCCAAGGTGCTCGCCGCCGTCGAACTGCTGCGCCGCCCCGCCTACCGGCACCTGTACGCCGGCCTGCTGTGCACCATCGACGTGGAGAACGACCCCGTCGCGGTGCTGGACGCGCTGGTCGCCCTGGAACCGCCCCGGGTGGACTTCCTCCTCCCGCACGCCACCTGGGACCAGCCGCCGAAACGCCCCGACGGACTCGGCGAAACCCCTTACGCCGACTGGTTGTTGGCGGTCTACCGGCGCTGGGAGGAACTCGGCCGACCCGTTCCGGTGCGCACCTTCGACTCGGTGCACCGCACGCTGCGCGGCCGTTCCAGCCTCACCGAGTCGCTCGGCCTCGACCCCGCCGACCTGGTGGTGGTGGAGACCGACGGCAGCTTCGAGCAGGCCGACAGCCTGAAGACCGCCTACGACGGGGCCCCGGAGACCGGGTTCACGGTGTTCGAGCACACCCTGGACCAGGTCGCCGCGCACCCCGGCATGGTCGAACGGCAGTCCGGGCTGGCCGGGCTCGCCGAGCAGTGCCGCGGTTGCCCCGTGGTCCGCTCGTGCGGCGGCGGCCTGTACGCCCACCGCTACCGGGGCGACGGCTCCGGCTTCCGTAATCCCTCCGTCTACTGCGGTGACCTGATGCGACTGATCACCACCATCCGCGACCGGATGGCCCCCGCCGTTGTCCTCCCCGTCCAGGACACGCCCGGCGCCACGCTGACCGACGGCCAGCTCGACGAACTCGCCGCCGGGTACGGCGGCGCCGACACCGTCCGGGCCCTGGCCCGCGCCCAACTCGGCCTCACCCGGCGGCTGGTGGCCGCCGTCGGGGCGGCCTCCCCGGCCTGGGCGCTGGTCACCTCGCTGGACGCCGGCGACACCCCGGCGCTGGACGCGGTGCTCGCCCACCCGTACACCCGGGCCTGGGCGGTGCGCTGCCTGCAGGGCGACGCCGCGCGCGCCGACCTCGGCGGGATGGCCGAGGTGGCCGCCGCCGCCGCGGTGCGTGCCGGGCGGGCCTTCGAGCTGCCGCTGCCGGTGCGCGGCGGAGCCGTCCACCTGCCCACCCTCGGGCGGGCGCTGGTCGGCGGCGCGGGCGAGAGCGTCGTGACCGGTGATGCGGAGGGATTCACCGTCGGCGGCCGCCGGATCGGCCCGGACACCCCCGCCGACGCGCACTGGCAGCCGGTGCGGCGGATCGCGCTCGCCGACGGCTGGACGCCGGTGCTGGAGGACATCGATCCGCAGCGCGACAGCCACCAGTGGCCGGTCGAGGACCGGCTGCCGGACGCCGAGTACCTGGCCTGGGCCGGGGCGCTGCGCGAGGCCTGGGAACTGATCGGCCGCGACCTGCCCGGCTACGCGCCCGGCATCCGGGTCGGCCTGTCCACCCTCACCCCGCTGCGGCCCGGCCCGGCGGGCCGCGACGTGTCCGCCGCCGCCCGGCAGGCGTTCGGCGCGGTCGGCATCGCCCGGCCCGCCACCGCCCCCACCCTCGCGCTGCTGATCGCGCACGAGTTCCAGCACGTCAAACTGGGCGCGGTGCTGGACTTCCACGACCTCTACGACCGGACCGACGAGCGGCTGTTCCACGCCCCGTGGCGGCCCGATCCGCGCCCGCTGGAGGGCCTGTTCCAGGGCACGTACGCGCACCTCGCGGTGACCGAGTTCTGGGTCACCCGGGTGCGGGCCTACGAGGGGCTGCGCAACGGCCCCGCCCAGCACGCCCGGGTCCAACTCGCGACCTGGCGGGCACACACCGCCGCCTCGATCGCCACTCTCGCCGACTCCGGAGCCCTCACCCCCCTCGGCACCCGCTTCACCGACCGGATGCGGACCGCCGTGGAGCCCTGGCTCGTCGTCCCCGTCGGCGCCGCCGCCGAGACTGCGGCCCGGGAGGCCGCCGCCGAGAACCTGGCCCAGTGGCAGGCCCGCGCGGCGGTCGCGGGGCCGCACTGAACCGGCTCCGGCCGAGTGAACTCATCGTCAAAATCCGGGAACCGGCGCACCACCGGACGTCGAACGGCGAATCCCGGACCGGGATTCGGCCGACCCGGCCGATAGGGTTGGCGGCTTCGACCCGTGGCTGTGGGAGGTTCCGTTGTACTCCGTTGCCGAACTCGTCGGGGACCTCGACAAACTCGGCATCCGGCCGGGGGAGACGCTGCTGGTGCAGGCCTCGCTACGGTCGGTCGGCCAGGTCGCGGAGGGCGCATCCGGGGTGGTACGGGCGCTCCGGGAGGCGCTCGGGGCGGACGGCACGCTGGTCGTGTACACCGCTACACCCGAGAACTCCCGCACCTCCTCCTACTACCGGGCCGCCACCGCCGGTCTCACCCCCGCCGAACTGCGCAAATACCATGCCGCCATGCCCGCCTGGGATGCCGTCACCACCCCCGCCTCGCCCACCATGGGGCGCCTCGCCGAGGAGGTGCGGCTGCTGCCCGGGGCGCTGCGCAGCCGGCACCCCCAGACCTCCTTCGCCGCGATCGGTCCGCGCGCCCGGCAGCTGACGGAACGGCACCTGTGGCGCAGTCACCTCGGCGAGGACTCGCCCGCCGGCCGGCTCTATCGGGGCGGTGCGCGGTGCCTGATGATCGGCGTCCCGGTGTGGTGCTGCACCCCGCTTCACCTGCTCGAGTACTGGCAGCCGGGCCGGCAGTCGCAGCAGTACCGGTGCGTGGTGCGCACCCCGTCCGGTGAGCGGCGCTGGCGGACCTTCACCGGACTTCGGCTGCAGGACGAGCACTTCCCGGCGATGGGCCGGGTGCTGGCCGGCGGGCTCGGCGGGGTGCTGGAGTCCGGGCCGCTCGGCGACGCGCACTGCTACCTGATGCCGATCCGCGAAGCGGTCGATCTCGCGGACAACTGGTTCAGGAGCGGGCGGAGTTGACGGGGCATCGGATCAAGGCCCTATTCCATTTGGACGGCCGCCGTTCCTACACTTGAGTCCCTTTCGGGGAACAGGTGGCAGGCGGGCTCGGGGGAGGCGCGTGTGAACAGCCCAGCGGGCCGGGGGAAGGAAGCACCGAGGCCGTACTTCTTCCTCAGCTACGCGCACACCCCGCGGGTGAACTCCAGAGGTGCGGCGGATCCGAACCTCTGGGTGGCGAAGCTCTATCAGGACCTGTGCGAGGCGATACTTCAGATCACCGACCTGCCGGCCGGGCATCCGATCGGGTTCATGGACCGGTCCATGCACCAGGGGCAGAAGTGGGCCGAGCGGCTGTCGCGGGAGCTCGCCAGCTGCCGGGTGTTCGTGCCCCTGTACTCACCGCGCTACTTCAAGTCCGAGGCGTGCGGCCGGGAGTGGCACCTGTTCACCCGCAGGTCGGTCTACCAGCGCCGCCCGACGGCCGAGCGGATGACCGGGATAGTGCCGGCGCTGTGGGTGCCGATGGACCACTATCCGCTGCCCCGGGTGGCCGGCGAACTGCAGTTCAACCACGACAGTTTCGGCGACGACTACGCCGCCGAGGGGCTGTACGCGCTGATGAAGATCACCACGTTCAGTTCGCAGTACCACACGGCGGTGTGGCGGCTCGCCCAGCGGATCGTCGACGTCGCCGAACAGACCGTCATCCCGGCCGGGCAGGTCTTCGACTTCGAGTCCCAGCCGTCCGCCTTCGATCCGCCGGACGTCGCCGACAAGGTCCGGATCTCGGTGTTCTCCTACAACCAGCCCGAACTGCCGCCCAACCGCTCCGGCGCCTGGTACGGCGAACAGCGCACCGACTGGCAGCCGTTCCGGCCGGACTCCACCCGGCCACTCGCGCAGGACGCCGCGGACGTCGCCAGGAACATGGGATTCCAGCCCACCGTACGGGAGTTCGAGGAGGAATCGGAGCAACTGCTGACCGGCGAACGCCCGTCCGCGCCGTGCGTGCTGCTGGTCGACCGGTGGGCGTTCCTGGACGGGCGGCGGGTCGAGGCGGTGCGCCGGCTGGACCGGCGCAACCTCGGCTCGGTGGCCATCATCGAACCCTGGAACCGCGAGGACCAGCAGAGCCGCGACCACGAACGGATGCTCAACGAACTCGGCGACAGCGTGCTGGCCGTCAGCCGCGGCGCCCTGCAGAAGCCCAGCCTGCGCGACGACGCCGCGGCCGGCGCCCCCGGCAGCCTGGAGGAGTTCCGCGGCGAGATGGAACGCGCCGTCATGCGCGCCTGCACCGCCCACGAACAGCACTACCGCGACCGGCCCGACGACGACGGGCCCACGGACCGCAGACCCAGCATCGGACCATAGGCCGCCCCCGGAGCGGGAGCGGGCGACAGCAGGACGCCGGACGGTCGGAACTCCGTTCGGCGGCACGGCGTGCGGGAACCACGACGGGCACCAAGGGCCCGGGGGAGGGAACGTCATGACCGAGAGGCCGGCGAAGGGCCCGCAGATCCAGGCGCGCCGCCGCGACGCCACCGTGGAGAACCGCCACGGACGGATCGTCACCTTCTACTCGTACAAGGGCGGCACCGGCCGCACCATGGCGCTGGCCAACACCGCCTGGATCATGGCCGCCAACGGCTACCGGGTGCTGGTCGTCGACTGGGACCTGGAAGCCCCCGGGCTGAGCCAGTTCTTCCGGCCGTTCCTCAACCCCGAGATCGTCGGCGCCACCACCGGCATCATGGACCTGTTCGCCGACTACCTCGAAGAGGCCCGGCGCCCGGTCGAACGCGACCCCGACTGGATCGAGGACTTCGCCCGGATCCACCCGCACGCGCTCTCCCTCGCCTGGCCGCACTTCCCCGGCGGCGGCCGCATCGACCTCGTCCCGGCCGGCCAGCAGAACCGCGACTACTCCGTCACCCGCCTCGACTGGGATCTGCTCTACGAGCGTTACCAGGGCCGGCGCTTCATCCAGTCGCTGCGCGCCGACATGAAGCGCCGGTACGACTACGTGCTGATCGACAGCCGCACCGGACTCACCGACACCGCCGACATCTGCACCGTCGAGATGCCCGACGACCTGGTGGTCTGCTTCACCCTCAGCGACCAGTCCATCGACGGCTCCTCCCGGATCGCCCGGGTCATCGAGGACCGCTACGGCGACCGCGACATCCGCATCCTGCCCGTACCGATGCGCATCGACGAGGGCGAGAAGGAGAAGGCCGACGCGGGCCGGGCGCTCGCCCGGATCAAGTTCGGCGGACTGCCCGCCGGCTTCGGCGAACCCGACCTGGCCCGCTACTGGGCCGGCGTCGAGATCCCCTACCGGCCGTTCTACGCGTACGAGGAGATCCTCGCCCCGTTCGGCGACCAGCCCGGCCTGCCCGGCTCCATGCTCGCCGCCAACGAACGCCTCACCCGGGAGATCACCCAGGGCCGGGTCGCCGGACTCCCGCCGATGCCCGAGGACCTGCGGCTGCGCCACCTCGACGGCTTCGCCCGCCGCCGCCCCACCGCCCCCGCCGACCTGTACCTCAGCTACGTGCCCGAGGACCGCGCCTGGGCGGACTGGATCTCCGCGCTGCTCACCGACGCCGGCTACCGCGTCGTGCCGCGCGACCTCGGCGCCGGCGCCAACCCGCGCGAGGCCACCGGCCGCGGCATCGACTCCGCGTACCGCACCGTCGCCCTGCTGTCCGCCGCCTACCTGCAGTCGCCGCAGGCCCAGGCGCTGTGGGACCGCACCGTGCTCGCCGACCCGGCCGGCGCCCGCCGCCAGCTCATCCCCGTCCGGGTCTCGGACGTGCGGCTCAACGCGCCCTACAACAGCCGCAATCCGGTGGATCTGATCGGGCGTGACGAACAGGCTGCCGCCACTGTCCTGCTGCGCGCCCTCGGCCGCAGCGAGACCGAGCTGCCCGACCGCACCCCCGGCGCGCCCCGATTCCCCGGCACCAAGCCCACCTACTGGGAAGTACCGCAGCGCAACCACTCGTTCACCGGCCGGGTCAAGGTTCTGGACGACCTGCGCGCCCAACTCGCCGGTGGCACGACCGCCGTGCTTCCGCCGCCGCAGACCCTGTACGGCCTCGGCGGCGTCGGCAAGACCCAGGTCGCGCTGGAGTACGCGCACCGCTACATGTCGCACTACGACCTGGTGTGGTGGATCGACGCGGAGCAGAGCGAGAACGTCGCCGTCGGCCTCGCCGAACTCGCGGGCCGACTCGGCCTGCGGGTCGGTGAGAACGTCAACGAGGCCGCCCAGTCCGCGCGTGACGCGCTCCGCCAGGGGCTGCCCACACCCAACTGGCTGCTGATCTTCGACAACGCCGACGAGCCCGGCGAGATCCGCCGGTTCTTCCCCGACGGTCCCGGCCACATCCTGGTCACCTCCCGCAACCAGGGCTGGTCCGGGCAGGCCGGCGTGCTCAACGTCGACGTCTTCGACCGCACCGAGTCCGTCGACCACCTCACCCGACGGGTCCGCGGCCTGACCCGCGCCGACGCCGACCGGGTCGCCGAGGCCGTCGGCGACCTCCCGCTCGCCGTCGAGGTCGCCGCCGCCTGGCTGGAGACCACCCGCACCCCCGTCGACACCTACGTCAACCAGCTCAAGGCCGAGGCCACCAAGGTGCTCGCCGCCGGCGAGACCCCCGTCGACTACCCCACGCCCGTCGGCCTCACCTGGAACGTCTCCATCACCCGGCTGCGCGAACAGTCCCCCGCCGCCGTCCGGCTGCTGGAGCTGTGCGCGTTCTTCGCCCCCGAGCCGATCTCGCTCAAGCAGTTCTTCTTCTCCGAGCAGATGCGCCTCGCGCTCTACCCCTACGACGAGGAACTCACCGACACCTTCCTGCTCGGCAAGGTGCTGCGCGCCGTCAGCCGCTACGCCCTCGCCAAGACCGACGCCGGCTCCGACTCCTTCCAGGTCCACCGGCTGGTCCAGGCCGTCGTCCGCAGCGGCATGAACGAGGCCGAGCGCAACCTCGCCATGCACCAGGTGCACCGCATCCTGGTCAACGCCCGCCCCTCCCGCGGCGACACCGACGACCCCGCCAACTGGCCCACCCTGGAAGCCATCTGGCCGCACCTCTCGCCGTCCCGCGCACAGGACTGCGACGAGAAGGACGTCCGCGAGATGCTCATCGACCGCGTCCGCTACCTGTGGAAGCGCGTCGACCTCGACCAGGCCCTGCAACTCGGCCGCCAGCTCGACATCAGCTGGACCGCCCGGGCCGAGGCCGAGACCGACGCCGGCGAACAGCGCCTGTGGCGGCGGCAGATCTACAGCCTGCGCTTCCAGGTCGCCAACGTGCTGCGCTCCCAGGGCTTCTACAACGACTCCCTGGCACTCAACCAGGAAACCCTGGACGGCCAGCGCGAACTCCTCGGCGAACACCACCCGTACGCCCTGATGACCGCCAACTCGATGGCCGCCGACCTGCGGTACCTCAACCGCTTCCAGGAAGCCCTCATCCTCGACCAGGACACCTACAACCAGTTCATCGAACTCTTCGGCGAGGACGACCCGCGCACCCTCTCCGTCGCCAACAACCTCGCCATCGACCACCGCCTGGTCGGCAACAGCGTCGCCGCCCGCGACCTCGACCAGGACACCGTCGAACGCCGCTCCGCAGTCCTCGGCGCCCGCCACCCCTACACCCTCAGCTCCAAGTCCAACCTGGCCCGCGACCTGCGCGAAATGGGCGACTACAAGGGCTCCGCGGAACTGCTCCGCGAAGTCACCGAGACCTTCGCCGCGGTCGATGCCTCCGGCCTGCCCGAAGAACTGCGCAACGCGAAGTCGCTCGCCGTCTCACTGCGCCGCGCCGGACAGTACGCCGAAGCCCGCGAACTCACCGAACGCACCTACGAACGGTACGTCGACCTGTACGGCCCCGAATTCCCCGACGCACTCGCCTGCCGGCTCAACCTCGCCGCGGACTTCAGCGCCGCCGGCGACAAGGAGACCGCCCGCGACATCGCCACCGACGCCTACGAGGGCCACCGGCGGCTGCTCGGCGACGAACACCCCTTCACCTTCGCCTGCGAGAACAACCTCGGCATCTACCTGCGCGGCTCCGGCGACACCGAGGGCGCCGTCCAGCACGGCCGCTCCGCCGTCGACGGACTCAGCCGGGTGCTCGGCGCCGACCACCCCTTCACCCTCAACGCCGTCATCAACTTCGCCAACGCGCTCGCCGAGAACCGGCAGCTCGACGAGGCCGAACAGCTCGGCCGCAGCGCGTACGACGGCCTCGCCGCCCGCTACGGGGCCACCCACCCCGACACCCTGATCTGCCAGGCCAACCTCGCCATCACCCTCCGCGCGGCCGGACGGCGCAGCGAGGCGGAGAGCCTGCGGATGCAGGCGGTCGCGGCGCTCGTCGAACTCTTCGGCGAGGAGCACCCGTCCGTCGTCGCGGCCCGCAGCTGGCAGCGCAGCAACCGGGACCTGGAGCCGCAACCGCTCTAGGCTGCGCAAGCCGAGGGGCGCGAAAACAGGTGGGCGCGAACGGTGGTGGGCGCGAAAACAGGGGCGCGGGGAACTGCGCGACAAGCGCTCACCACGTCCGCAAGGTCGCGATCACGTGCAGGTCATTGTCCTGCGTCGCGATCTTGCGGGTGGGTGCCTTCCGCTGCGCGCAGTTCCCCGCGCCCCTGTCAGCGCATCTCTGTTTAGCTGCTCGCCGCCCAGCGGATCGCGTCCGTCATCTCTTTCAGGGACCCGAAGTGTGCCGCGCCCGGCTCCAGGTAGAGCTGTGCGCCCGGGATGTGGTCGGCGAGCCAGCCGGAGTGGCCGACCGGGGAGAACTTGTCGTCCGCGCCGTGCCAGATGCGGACCGGGATGCGGATGGAGTCGACGGCGAAGCCCCAGTCGGTGATGAAGGCGAGGACGTCGTCGATCCAGCCGTCGGCGCCGTAGCGGAAGGCCTGGCGGTAGGTGGACTGGAGCATCCGGCGGATGCCGATGTCGGCGACGACGGTGCGGTCCGGTGGGGTGAGTTCGGGGACCAGGTTGCGGATGAGTTGGGCGGGGTCGCGGCGGATCACCTGGGAGCGGACCTGGAACGGGCCGGCGATCCGGGGTTGGCCCAACTCGGCCTGGCGGTAGGCGCGTTCGTTGGAGGGGGTCATGCCGGCGAACCAGTCCAGGCCGTCCGCGTCGCGGGGGGCGAGGGAGACCTGGGTGGCGGCCCGGACCACGCGGTCGGGGAGCAGGGCGGCGCAGGCGAGCGCGTGCGGGCCGCCGCCGGAGCGGCCGACCACGGCGAAGTGGTCGAGGCCGAGGGCGTCGGCGATGGTGGTGACGTCGTCGGCGGCGGCGCGGACCCGGCGGCCGGGCAGTCGGGTGGACTCGCCGTAGCCGGGGCGGTCGAAGGAGATCAGCCGGACCCGCATTCGGGCCAGGACGGCGCTGCGCGGGGCGGGGCCGACCCGGCTGCCGGGGGTGCCGTGGAGCAGGAACACCGGCCTGCCGGAGGGGTCTCCGGACATCTCCACCGCGAGGATGCCCCCGTCCGGTGTGTCGATCCTGCGGGTGGCCACGCGGTGCCTCCAGGTCAGCTGGGGATGTCCAGGCTGCGCACTTCGCGGCGCGCCTGCCAGGTGGTGTGTTCCCGGGAGATGGCGTCCTCGGCGTCCCGGGCGAGCCTCGCCCAGTTCTCCTCGGCGTCCGGGGCGGACAGGTCGACGGCCGCCAACTGGGCTTCGACCTTGGAGAGTTCGGCGGCGGCGAGGGTGTAGGCGGCGGCCTGTGGGCGATACTGGCGCAGCTGGGCCCAGGCCGAGATGGAGGCGGCGACGGCGGAGATCGCGCCGAGTGCGTCGAAGCTGAATTGGCCGAGTGCGCGCAGGACGGCGAGCAGCAGGCCGGCGGCGGGCAGCACGATGGCGAGTCGGCCGACCCGGCGGGTGGCGTTGCGGCACTGGATGGCCTTGGCCTGGTACCACTCGCGCTGGCTGTGCACCCGTTCGCGCAGGTAGATCTCGCGGCGGACGGTCAGTGGCTGGTCGCGCAGCCGTTCCATGGTTTCGGTGATCTGCGGGTGCCGGGCCGGGGCGCGCCAGGTGCGCAGTTCCTCGGCGACTCCCGGGGTGACCCGGTTGGTGTCGAACTCGCTGAGGATGCCCGCGAGTTGGATGTCGTAGAGGCGTTCGGCGTCGGGGAGTTTGCGTGGTGGCGGCTGGTAGGAGTCGGCGCGCACCGCGTACTTCCACACCAGGGTTTTCACCGACTCGGCGACCGCCCGGCCGTCGTACCAGAGCCGCTGCGGGTTCTGCCAGGCGACGGTGACGGCGATGAACAGCGCGCCGAGGTAGGCGACGGCGGCGAGCCAGGCCCACAGCGGGCCGTCGGCGGAGCCGGCGAAGGCCGCGCCGACCAGTAGCAGCAGCTCCCAGCGGGACAGCGCCACTGCCCGGGCCTGCCCCTGGAGGGACGCGCCGTCGGCGGCCCAGAACAGCCGCGGCAGCAGGTCCTGCTCCCGTACGAAGCCGATCGAACGCCCCGCTCCAGTTGCCATGTTTGCCCCCGCAGCGCCGTCTCACCGGTCTCGGGAGTCCTTCCCAGTGTCGGTCGAACTTACGCGACCAGCACCGGAGTTGGCCGAATGCGCGGGGTTGCGCCGGGGGCGCGGGGCGGTCCGGCGGGCGGTCACCAGGCGTAGAGGACGCGCTCCGCGTTGTCGGCGATCACCTTGTTGTTCCATTCGGTGCCGCCGTCCACGTTGCCGGAGCGGAACAGCGGCGGGGTGATGCCGCGGTCGGCGAGCTTGGCGGTGGCGGCGGCCATCACGGACTGCATCAGCGCGCTGGTGACGATGGTGGAGACCGAGCCGAACGGGGCGCCCGCGCCGGGGTGGTCGAGTTCGCCGTCGCCGGGGGCGATCTTGCTGTCCAGCACCAGGTCGCAGTTGTCCTTGAGGTAGGTGCCGGACGGGTGGTTGGAGCTCACTGCGGCGGGATACGCCAGGGAGGTCACGCCGATCACCTTCAGGCCGCGGTCGCGGGCGTGCCGGGCGAGTTCGACCGGCATCACCTGGCGGCCGGAGAGCGAGATCAGGAACAGCAGGTCGCCGCTGCGCGCGGGCGTCAGGTCGAGGGTGGTGGTGGCCAGCCCGGAGACCCGCTCCAGCGCGCTGCCCAGGTGTGCGGGCATCACGTTCACGCCGGTCATGCCGGGCACGTTGAGGAGGTTCATCACCACCAGGCCGCCGGCCCGGTAGACCACGTCCTGGGCGGCCAGCGAGGAGTGCCCGGCGCCGAAGGTGAAGATCCGCCGGCCGTGCTCGACCGCCTCGGCCAGCAGCTCGGCGGCGGCGTCGATGTTCTCGCCCTCCTCGGCGCGGATCCGCTCCAGGTGGGCCACGGCGGCGTCCAGGTAACGGCCGACCAGTTCGGTCATCTCGTGCTCCGTCCGAGCGCGCGGGCGGTCCGGGGGCCGGGCCGCGTGGGGAAAGCTACGGCGTGCACGGTGGCCCCTGCCGCGCCCGGCTGTCAACCGTCGGGCGGGGCGCTCCGGTGCCTGCACCGGGCCCGCGCAGGCCCGGGCACAACCGCGCAGCGCACCGGGTTGTCATCTCCGTACGTCAGAATTGGCGGTGAGGACACCGAAGAACGGAGCCAGGGGCGATGTCAGGGCTGATCGACACCACTGAGATGTACCTCCGCACCATCCTGGAGCTGGAGGAAGAAGGCATCACCCCGATGCGTGCCCGGATCGCCGAGCGGCTGGAGCAGTCCGGCCCGACGGTGAGCCAGACGGTGGGCCGGATGGAACGCGACGGCCTGCTCCAGGTCGCCGAGGACCGGCACCTCGAACTGACCGTGGAGGGCCGTCGGCTGGCGGTGCGGGTGATGCGCAAGCACCGCATCGCCGAGTGCCTGCTGGTGGACGTGATCGGCCTGGAGTGGGAGCAGGTTCACGAGGAGGCCTGCCGCTGGGAGCACGTGATGAGCGAGACGGTCGAGCGCAAGGTGCTCGCCATGCTCGGCCACCCCACCCAGTCCCCGTACGGCAACCCGATCCCGGGCCTGGACGAGCTCGGCGACACCAAGGCCGAGGGCGAGGGCTTCGACGCCGGGCTGGTGACGCTGGAGTCGGTGGCCGGCAAGGACGGCGCGGACGTGGTGGTGCGGCGGATCGGCGAGCCGATCCAGACCGACGGCGAGCTGATGCGCACCCTGCGCCGCGCGGGCGTCCGCCCCGGCGCGACGGTGCGGGTCGCCCCGGCGGCCGGTGGTGTGGTGGTCGGCACCGGCGACGGCGCGGCCGAGCTCGGCAAGGAGATCGCCGCGCACGTGTTCGTCGCCCAGCCGTAGCCGACGGGCGCCGCTCCCGGGGCCTCGGCGCACGCTTCGGGGCCCGGTGTCCCCGCACCGGGCCCCTCGCGCCCTCCCTCCCCCGACTCCCTCCCTGATCCCCTCCGGTTCCCTCCCGCTGCCGCACTCGGCTTCCCCGACCGAACGCCCTCCCGGCAGTCCCCCACGCTCTCGGCCCGCCCGCTCCTTCCGCTCCATCGACCCCGTGCCGACGCTGAGGATGATCCCCTCGGTCGCCGCGGCCAATCCTTGAGCGCTGTCACCCGATCGGTTGGCTTGTCCCGCTGACCTGCGGGTATGACGACTCATTTCCGGAAGATCGCGCTCCGAACGCCCGGCGGCGCGGCACCCGGGCTCACCGCGGGCCCGCTCAGTGCACCGCGGCGGCCTCCCGCAGGACGGGGCGCGGGGCCGACGGGTCGCGCCGGCAGGCGTACGCCAGCGGGCTGACCAGCTCCACCGCGTCCGGCAGCCACCGGTTCTGCGCCGTCGGCGGCCTGGCCCACAGCGCGGACGCGTGCCCGCCGAACCGGGACGGCGGGGCCACCACCCAATCGCCCTCGCCGCGCGCCACCAGGTCCAGTCCGTCCGGGGTGCAGCCGATCTGCCGCAGCAGCTCCGGCAGCTTGGCGACCGCGCCGGGCAGCACCAGGAAGTGCAGCCGCCGGCCGCGCCGCCCCGCCGCGGCCGGCACCGAGACCACCGGACCGAGCTGCAGCCCCATCCGCTCCATCCGGGCCAGCGCCAGGCAGCCCGCCACCTCCGGCACGTCCAGCACGTCGAACGCCCGGCCGGTGGGCAGCAGGATCGACGCCTGCGGCTGCTCCGTCCACCACCCGCGGACCACCGCCGACCCGACACTGGCCAGCAGCCCCCAGTCCGCGCCGACGGGGTGTGCGCCGGGGAGTGCGCAGCGCGGATCGCCGCAGGAGCAGCGGGTGCGACCGTCGTCGACCAGCCATGCCCCGGGGACCACCTCCCAGTGGCGGACCTCGGCACAGCGGACGGCTTCGGCCAGCAGTGACGTCGGGTCGGGTTCGGGGGCTTGGGAGGCGTTGTCCACGTGGAGCACAACTACCGTCCGTGAGTGGGGGTTACGGGCCGCCGACGAACGATTCGAACGGGGCGCGCGTTGTCACCCGGGACGGTGATCCTGGTCGGAACCCCCCGTTGCGAGAGGGGCGGTAACGGGCGCAGTGGGGGCGCACAGGGGCATTCAGCAGGGCGCGTGGGGAGTGGGTACGTCACCGTGGGTATTCCGCATGGTGTTGCACAGTCGTCGCCCTCCGGTCGGGTCCGGACGGCGTTGGGGAGGCGGAAAAATCCCATGGCCGCGAGACCACTCGTCGCACGAGAGCCGAACGAGCGTCTGCAGCAGCTGATCCAGGAGGCAGGCTGCTCCAACGCGGGCCTGGCCCGCCGGGTCAACCTCTGCGGAGCCGAACACGGGCTCGACCTGCGATACGACAAGACGTCCGTCGCCCGCTGGCTGCGCGGGCAACAACCACGCGGGCAGGCGCCCGCCGTCATCGCCGAGGCCCTCGGCCGCAAGCTCGGCCGCGGCGTCACCGTGGACGAGATCGGCATGGCCGACGGCAAGAGCCTCAGCTCCGCCGTCGGACTCCAGTTCGCGCCCAGCCTGGCCACCGCGCTGGAGCAGATCTGTGAGCTGTGGCGCAGCGACGTCGGCAAGCGCGACTTCCTGGCCGGCACCACCGTCGCCGCCTCCGCCCTGGTCGAACCCAGCCGGGACTGGCTGATCACCCCGCCCGACCCGGTGGTCGCCCGCACCGGCGGCACCCGGGTCGGCCTGGCCGACGTGGCGGCGATCCGCGCCACCACCCAGATGCTGGTCGACCTCGACCACCGGTTCGGCAGCGGCCACGTCCGCCCCGTCGTGGTGCACTACCTCAACAGCGTGGTCTCCGGCTTCCTCGGCGGCTCCTACCGCGACGAGACGGGCCGTCAACTCTTCGGCGCCGTAGCCCGGCTGACCGAACTGGCCGGCTACATGGCGGTCGACACCGGCCAGTCCGGCCTCGCCCAGCGCTACTACATCCAGGCGCTGCGCCTCGCCCAGGCCGCCGACGACCGCGGCTACGGCGGCTACGTGCTGGCCGCTTCGATGAGCCACCTCGCCGCGACCCTCGGCAACCCCCGGGAGATCGCCCAACTCGCCCGCGCCGCCCAGGAAGGCGCCCGCACGGTGGCCACCCCCACCGCGATGGCGATGTTCTACGCCGCCGAGGCCCGCGGCCACGCCCTGCTCGGCGACGCGTACGCCTGCGAGGCGGTCGCCGCGAAGGCGCTCGCCGCGATGGAGCGCCGCAACCCCGCCGACGACCCGGACTGGATCGTGCACTTCGACGAGGCCTACCTGGCCGACGAGTTGGCGCACTGCCACCGGGACCTCCAGCAGGGCGAGCGGGCCGAGCACTACGCCCGCACCGCGCTCGAACTGCACCCCGCGCACCGGGTCCGCCGGCGCGCCGTCGACCTGGTGCTGCTCGCCACCGCCCAGCTCCAGCAGCGCGACCTGGAACGCGCCTGCGAGACCGGCACCGAGGCGGTCCGGCTGCTCAGCGGGCTGCGCTCGAACCGGGGCGTGGAGTACCTGGACGACTTCCGCAGCCGACTGGAGCCGTACCGGAGCCACCGGGCGGTCCGCGAGTTCCACGCCCGGATGGACGGGGAGGCCGCGTAGCAGGTGGGCGGGGCGGGCCGGTACAGGTGAGGCGACTGGGCTTCGTGAAGCAATAGCACAGAACAGCAGCCCACGTAGTCACCTGTGCCGGTGAACCGGTAGCGTGGCCTCGCAGTTGTGGTCCGTCGTCAGCAACCCGGCGGGGCAACCGAAAGGCCCGGGATCCCGGTGCCGTGCACAGGTGAGGTAATCGCGTTGAGCCAGCGCCGCTCGTATCCGAAATCCGGCGACTTCAATCTGGACGACCTGTTCCGGCCGGAGCCCGCCACGGACGGTCAGGGCACCGGTACCCCGGTGCAGGCCGCCTCGCAGCCCCCGTATGCCCAGCCGCAGCCGCCGAGCCCCGTTCCGCAGCAGCAGTCCGTCCCGCCGCTGGGGCAGAGCGGCAGCCCCGAGTACTGGGGCGCGCCGCAGCAGGCCGCCCCCTCCGCGCCGGGTGCTCCGCAGGGCGACGCCGGGGCCACCCAGTACCTGCCGCCCTACCCGACGGGCGACCCGTCCGTGGCGGCCGCGCCGAACGCGCCGACCCAGATCGGATTCCCGCAACAGGGCTACGCCGGAGGGACGTTCGGCGGGCAGCAGCAGTACCCGGCGCCCGCCCCCGCGCAGCCGAGCTACGGCGGCGCGTACGGTGCGGTCCCGCAGCAGCCGCAGGCGCAGCAGCCGTACCAGGCGGCGCCGGAGCCGGGGCGCGGCGGGTCGGCGAACGGGGGCGGCCGCAAGCCCAACACCAAGGTGCTGATCGGTGCGGGCGTGGCCGGTGTCGCGGTGATCGCGGTGCTGATCGGTGTGTTCGCCAGCGGCGGTGGCGGCGGCGACGACTCCAAGAAGAACCAGGCCAAGGCCAAGAGTTCGAGCAGCCAGTCGGCGTCCGCGCCGGCCGGTGGTGGCGGCGGCGGGGACGGCGCGGTCGGGCCGGAGGTGAAGGCGCAGGCGCAGGCGATGTCCGACCTGCTCGGCACCGCGAGTGCCAGCCGCACCTCGGTGGTCAACGCGGTGACGGCCGTGGGCAAGTGCCAGGGTCTGCCGGACGCGCAGGCCGCGCTGACGGCGGCCGCCGCGCAGCGGCAGGACCTGCTGAAGAAGCTCGGCGACCTGAAGGTGGACCAGCTCACCGACGGCGGCAAGCTGGTGGAGCAACTGCAGAAGGCGTGGCAGGCGTCCTCCACCGCCGACTCCGAATACGCCCTGTGGGCCGGGGACATGGTCGCGGGTTGCGACGGGGGCAAGGCGAAGGACAACGACCACTACCGCAACGGCAACACCGCGAGTGGCTCCGCGACGACGGCGAAGGAGCAGGCGTCGAAGCTGTGGAGCGCGATCGCGTCGAAGACGGGGCTGCCGGAGAAGGGCGCGACGGAGCTGTAGCGCGAGCGAAGACAGGGGCGCGCGTCAGCTGGTCGCGAGCACGTGCAGGTCATTGTCCTGCGTCGCGATCTTTCCGACGGGTGCGTTCCCCTTCGCGCAGTTCTCCCCCAGCCCTGGCGGGCCGGGAGGTACCCCCACGCGCCCCTGTCTTCGTACCCCTCAGCCCTCAGCCGTCAGCCCGCGAGGATGGTGCGGACGTTGGTGAAGCCCTGGTGCTTTTCGACCAGGCGGCCGTTCTGGACCTGTTGGAAGGTGACGGAGGTGTTCACCAGGCGGGGGGAGTCGGCGGTGGGGAGCATGCTGGTGACGCCCCAGCTGAGGGGTGGGGTGGTGCCGCCGGTGTCGATGGGGTCGCCGCTGTCGAGGACGGTCTGGAGGGCCTTCGCGGTGAGTGGCCGGGAGGGGTCGATGCGGCCGGCGGCCTGGCGCAGGACGGTGTAGGCGACCCAGGTGGTCTGGACGCCGGGGTCGGTGACGTCGATGGTGGTGCCGTTGCCGTAGGTGCGGGCGGTGGCGCGCAGGTTGTCCCAGACGGGGGAACTCTCGGCGGGGAACCAGCCGGTGGCGTACGCGCCGCGCAGCGGGCCGTTGTCGCCGCCGGTGGAGTCGACCACGGACTGCTGGAACGAGCCGATGACCGAGGCGAGTTGGGTGTTCTTCGGGTTGGCCCGGCGGTAGGGGTCGAGCAGGTTGGCGGTGGGTTCGGCGCCGAGCGCGGAGAGCACGCAGTTGCCGGGCCGGTCGTCGCCGATGGCCCGCCGGGCGTAGGGGGAGTAGTCGTTGGACTTCTCGGGGGCCTTGACGTCGGTGATTTTGATGCCGGTCTGCTTGACGGCGGTGCCGAGGTAGTTGACCAGGGCGTCACCGGCCCGGCTGTCGGGGCGGATCAGGGCGATCTGCTTGCAGCCGGCCTCGATCAGCTGGCGGCCGCTGCCCGCGACCAGGGCGGGGGTGCCGCCGTTGACGGGGTAGGACAGCGGGCTGCTGAACTCGGGGGTGGAGAGGCCGTAGCCGCCGATGAAGGGGATGCCGGCGGCTTCCAGGACGGGGATGAAGTTGCCGCCGTACTGGCTGGCGGAGCCGACCACGGCGACGGCGTGCGC
This sequence comes from Kitasatospora sp. NPDC059673, assembly GCF_042734215.1. Taxonomy (NCBI): domain Bacteria; kingdom Bacillati; phylum Actinomycetota; class Actinomycetes; order Kitasatosporales; family Streptomycetaceae; genus Kitasatospora; species Kitasatospora sp. NPDC059673. The sequence goes on from NZ_JBHWEN010000003.1 coordinate 75,026, forward strand.
GTCGGCGGCCTGGTTGGCGCAGGCGGTGGCGCCCTCGGTGGTGTCGTGTTCGTTGCAGGTGAGGATGTGGACCTTGCGGCCGTTCAGGCCGCCGTGCGCGTTCAGGTCGCGGCCGATGGCTTCGGCGAGGGCCGTCATGCCGGGCCGGTCGGCGGCGCCGGTGCCGGACGGGGCGAAGGTCATCACAGTGACGTCCCGGTCGGTGGCGTCGGCTGCGGCCGGGCCGCCGCACGCGGTGGCGGAGAGCAGGGCGGGCAGCACCAGGCCGGCGGCGAGGGCGCCGGTGGTGCGGTGGTGGTGGCGGCCGCTGACGGCGGGTCTCGGGTGGGGGGTTCCGGTCCGCGTCATGGTGCTCTGTTCCTCCCTGGACATGCTGCGGGGACTGACCCGTGCTTCGTTGCGCAGGTTCGGCGGGTCCAGGGTGGTGCGGCCCGCGCACGGTGAGAGGGACGCGATGTGAACGGTCCGCCAACGGGGGAGGAACACGGAGTGCGCGGGTGTGATGACGACGCGTGTGGAGGCCGACCGGCCTGGGAACGTACGATCATCTCCCGTGTCCGACAGCGTGGATTCTCCGTACCGTTCTGCCCGAAACTCTTCTCGAACGGGCGGCCGCTCCAGCACGATGGGCGTCATGCCCCTGACTGACCTGCCTTGGTGGCGCTGGCGCGCCCGGATCCGTTCGGCGTTGCACATGCTCTCCGACCCCGGCTTCCAGCAGTCGGCCTGGCTGGACGGACAGGGCGACTACGGGGATCCCGGCGACGCGGTGTACCGGCTGGTCGAGGACAGCTGGCTGGATCGCTGGTCGGCGGAGAAGTACGTGGGTTCGGTGTTCCGGGATTCCGCGGAGGCGGTCGCGGTGGACGCGGCGGTGCTGCGGGTGCTGCGGATCGTGCACCAGGTCGGCGAGGACGCCCCGGCGGCCGTCTACCTCGGGCACCCGGACTGGCCGGAGGCGGTGCGGGCGGCGCGTGAGGCGCACCACCGGCTGGCCGTCAACGACGGTACGGATCCGGACCTGCCGCCGTCCACGCCGGCCGAGGTGCGGCAACTGACCGCGCACCGCTGAGCGGTGGGGGGTGCCGCGCGGTCTCGGGTGGCGGGCGGTGGCCGCGCGGCGGGCGGATTTGTGCCAGGCTGGGCGATCCGTCCGCACCAGAGCCGAGAAACGGGACCCCGCGACATGGAAGAGACTGCCCACTCCCAGTACGTTCTCACGCTGTCCTGTCCCGACAAGCAGGGCATCGTGCACGCGGTCTCCAGCTATCTGTTCATGACGGGCTGCAACATCATCGACAGCCAGCAGTTCGGCGACGCCGGTACCGGGCTGTTCTTCATGCGGGTGCACTTCACGGCCGAGCAGCCGGTGACGGCGGAGAAGCTGCGGGCGTCGTTCGCGGCGGTCGGCGCCTCGTTCCGGATGGACTGGCAGATCCACGAGTCCGCGGAGCGGATGCGGGTGCTGCTGCTGGTCTCGAAGTTCGGGCACTGCCTGAACGACCTGCTGTTCCGGACCCGGATCGGGGCGCTGCCGGTGGACATCGTCGGTGTGGTGTCCAACCACACCGACTTCCGGGCGCTGACCGAGTCCTACGGTGTCCCGTTCCACTACGTACCGGTCACCAAGGACACCAAGGCGCAGGCCGAGCAGCAGCTGCTCGACCTGGTCGAGCGGGAGCGGGTCGAACTGGTGGTGCTGGCCCGCTACATGCAGGTGCTGTCGGACGGGCTGTGCAAGGAACTGTCCGGCCGGGTGATCAACATCCACCACTCGTTCCTGCCGAGCTTCAAGGGCGCGCGCCCCTACCACCAGGCGCACGCCCGAGGCGTGAAGCTGATCGGTGCGACCGCGCACTACGTCACCGCCGACCTGGACGAGGGCCCGATCATCGAGCAGGAGGTCGCCCGGGTCACCCACGACGTGACGCCGGAGCAGCTGGTGGCGCTCGGCCGGGACGTCGAGTGCCAGGCGCTGGCCCGCGCGGTGAAGTGGCACAGCGAGCGGCGGGTGCTGCTGAACGGCACCCGGACCGTGGTGTTCGCCTGACGACATGCCCGGCGTTCGAGGAGCGCTGGACATTTGTAGGAAGGGTGGTTCGCTCGTGGCGGCCCGGTGGTGACGGGGCGTGGGGAGTACGGTCGGGGTTACCCGCGGCGGCGGTGCCGCCGACCGGTCGTGCGAACCCCGGCAGGGTGAGCGGGACAGTATGCACCGAGACATCCCCCGAACGCTGGAATATGCCCGAAGCGCTTGCTGCGACCTGGTCCCGGAATCATTCTGGGGCGTATTCGTGTCGATGCCATGGGCAGTACGGATCGGCGGCCTCCGTGAGGCGCGGCCGACCGGACCGGCGGGATCAAGCGGGCCGAATACCGAGTGCGGGTGGTGGAACGGTGCAGGTACTTCAGGTACAGCTGGCGGTCCAGGCGGACCCGGCGGAGGTCTCACGGGCCCGGCGCTGGGTGCGCGCCCGGTTGGAGGCCGGGGGGCTCGACCCGGACTCGCCGGTCGCCGAGACACTGGTGCTGGTGGTCTCCGAACTGGTCACCAACGCGGTGGTGCACACCGGCTGTCCGGCGGTGCTGCGCCTGTTGATGCCGGCCGGCCCGGACGCCCCGCCGGGGGTCCGGGTGGAGGTCGCGGACGCCAGCTGCGCCGCCCCCGCCCCCCGGCACGCCGGGGCCGACGCGGAGGCCACCAACGGGCGCGGCCTGGAGCTGGTGGAACTGCTGTGCGAGCGCTGGGGCTGGTACCCGGACGGCTCAGGCAAGCGGGTGTGGTGCGAGATCGGCCCGGTGGCCGCGGTGTCCGAGCGGGCGGAGCAGCCGGTCGTCACGGCGCGCTGAACGCCTGACGGCGGGTCCGGGCGCGCCACGCGTGCGCTGTCCGCGCTCCCGGTGATCCATCTGAATTTCGGACAACCCATTGACGTGACGTATCCGACTGATCACTCTTGGGTGCGGCGTTCCGTTGCGAGGGGACGCCGAGGGAGCCCGGGCGGTGCCGACACTCAGGGGGTCGTTGGCCGCATCCGCCCGGAACCTCGGCGAGATCGGGACGCCGGGCGTCACGGCTTCAGGGCCCGGACGCAGACCCGGACGACAGCCCGCCGTGCCGTGCTCGGGGCGCGCGCGGCGAGCTGTCGTCCGGTCAGTTGCCGCTCGGACGCCGCATCGTGATCCAAAAGCACTGGAAACCGGCGGTGGTCTACACCAAAACTGTGGGTCGTGACCGCACCAGAACTCGACGCCGCCCCCACCCTGCGCGTCAGTACCCCCACCGGGCCCGCCATCTGGTCGGGCAATTTCCGGCTCTACTTCACCGCCCGCTCGGCCGGCCTGCTGAGCGACGCGATGCTCCCCGTGGCCGTCACCACCGGACTCCTCACCACCGGCCACTCGCCCTCCACGGTCGGCTACGCGATGGCCTTCCTGCTCGCCCCGTTCGCCGGCCTGGTGCTGGTCGGCGGCGTCCTCGCGGACCGGTTCACCGCCCGCCGGCTGATGATCTTCGCCGACCTGCTCAACCTCACCACCCGGGCGCTGCTCGCGGTGCTGTTCTTCCGCGGCATCGACGAGATCTGGCAGCTGTACCTGCTGCTCGCGCTGGCCGGCACCGCCGCCGCCATGTTCCAGCCCGGCGCCGCCTCCACCGTCCCGCTGGTGGCCCGCGACGTGCAGGGCGCCAACGGCATCCTGCGCATCTCCGAGGCGCTCACCACCCTGGCCGGGCCGCCGCTGGCCGGCCTGCTCGCCGCCGCCTCCACCGGCTGGGTGATGGTCATCGCCGGCCTGATGTACGCGATCAGCGCCGGCTCGCTGCTGGCCCTGCGGCTCGGCCCCGTCCCCGCCCCGCCGCCCGGCGACAGCCTGTGGCGGAACCTGGTCGAGGGCTGGCACGAATTCCGCTCCCGCAGCTGGATGTGGGGCGTCATCCTGATCTGGATGATCTTCACGGTGCTCTCCTGGGGCCCGCTCACCCCGCTGCTCGGCTCGCTGATGGTGCCCGTCCACGGCGCCACCGTGTTCGGCATCCTGAACGGCATGTTCGGCGCCGGCACCGTGATCGGCGGCCTGATCGCGATCCGGCTCAAGCCCGCCCGCCCGCTCGCGGCCGGCGCGCTCGCCCTCCTGGTCTTCCCGCTCCAGCAGTTCGCGCTCGCCTTCGACCTGCCCTGGCCGGCCATCGGCACGGCCCAGCTGATCTCCGGCATCGGCATCAGCTTCTGGGGCGTCATGTGGGCCACCAGCGTGCAGACCCAGGTGCCCGGCGAGGTGCTCAACCGCATCCACGCGTACGAAGTGGCCGGCTCCGTCTGCATGTTCCCGCTCGGTTCCGCCCTGGCCGGACCCGCCATGCAGGCCTTCGGCGCACAGCACGTCCTGGTGGTCGGCGGCGTGGTCACCGTGCTGACCGCCGCCGCGCTGCTGCTCAGCCCGCCCATCCGCGGCCTGCGCCGGGTCCCCGACGCCGGACCGGTCGCCGGCGGCCACTGACGCGTCAGGATCTCGACGGGAGATGGCAGCAAACCCCGTCGTGGCGGCGGGGCCCGGAACCGCAGACTCGGCGGGTGAACGAACTCACCACCACACCCGTCGCCGACCCGGCCCCGCCACGGCCCGCCCCGCGCCTGCACTACGGCTGGATCGTCGCCGCCGTCTCGCTGGTCGTCCTGGTCGGCTCCGCCGGATTCCGCTCCGCGCCCGGCCTGATGATGGACGCCCTGCACAACGAGTTCGGCTGGTCGCACGCCACCATCTCCAGCGCCGTCTCCGTCAACCTCACCCTCTACGGCCTCACCGCCCCCTTCGCCGCCGCCCTGATGGACCGCTTCGGCGTCCGCCTGGTGGTGGTCTGTGCGCTGCTGACGATCTCGGTCGGCGCCGGGCTCACCGTCCTGATGACCGCGGCCTGGCAACTGATCCTCTGCTGGGGCGTCCTGGTCGGCCTCGGCAGCGGCTCGATGGCGGGCGCGTTCGCCACCACCATCTCCGGACGCTGGTTCCAGGCCAGGCAGGGCCTGGTCACCGGCGTGCTCACCGCCGCCGGCGCGGCGGGCAACCTGATCTTCATGCCGGTACTGGCCGCGTTGGTCGAACACCAGGGCTGGCGGACCGCGGTGGTGGTCATCTCGCTCGCCGCCACTGCCGTCGCCGTCCCCGTCCTGGTGCTGATGCGCGAACGCCCCGCGGATCTCGGCCTGCTGCCGTACGGGGCCACCGAGGCGCCCGCACCGCCGGTGGTCGACGGCTCGGCGATCGCCCGCTCGCTGCGGGTGCTGCGCGAGGCCACCCGCAGCCGGGCGTTCTGGCTGCTCGCGGCGTCCTTCGCGATCTGCGGTGCGACCACCGCCGGTCTGGTCGGTACCCACTTCATCCCCGCCGCCCACGACCACGGCATGCCCGTCACCACCGGGGCCTCGCTGCTCGCCCTGATCGGGATCTTCGACGTGGTCGGGACGATTGCCAGCGGGTGGTTCACCGACCGGTTCGACTCGACCCGGCTGCTGATTGCCTACTACGGTCTGCGGGGTCTGTCGCTGGTGCTGCTGCCCTCGCTGTTCGGGGAGAGCCTGCGGCCGCCGATACTCGCCTTCGTCGTCTTCTACGGCCTCGACTGGGTGGCGACCGTGCCGCCGACCGTTGCGCTGTGCCGCCGGTACTTCGGGGCGGATGCGCCGATCGTTTTCGGGTGGGTGCTGGCGGCGCACCAGATCGGCGCGGCGATGGTGGCCGGGTTGGCGGGCCTGGCCCGCGACAGCTTCGGGAACTACGACGCGACCTGGTACGCGGCGGGCGGGCTGTGTGCGGTGGCGGTGGGGTGCTGCGTGCTCCTGCGGGGCTCCCCTGGAACCTCGAGGGTGTGAGGTCGTGCTTCACTGGGAGGGCCATTACCCCCTCGCGCTTCCCGGCGCGACCCGGCAGTGAAGGACGATCCCCGGTGAGCAGCAAGATCAACGCGACGCTCCGCTACACCTCGCTGCGGGCGAGCATCTTTCTGGCGTGCTTGCTGGTGGGGCTGCTGCTGGCGCATTTCGGGGTGGTTCCGGTGGTCGGCGACCTCGGGCTGATCCTGCTGGTCGCCATGGCGATGGTGGCGTCGTCGGCGATCAGTTATGTGGTGCTGAGCAAGCAGCGGGACGAGATGTCGGCGCAGATCGCCAACCGGATCGAGAGCCGCAAGGCCCGCTCGGTCGCCCGGGACGCTGCCGAGGACGACGCGGACGAAGCGGCCCGGGCCGCTGCCGCCCGGCAGGCGCAGGCCGGCTGACGGGCGTGTCGGACTCGGGGTCCGGCGAGGGGGCGCGGCGGCGGCCGACCGGGCGGGACGTGGCCCGGCTGGCGGGGGTGTCGCAGGCGACGGTCTCGCTGGTGTTCTCCGGCAGCGCGGGGCACCGGGTCTCGGACGCCACCCGGCAGCGGATCACCGATGCTGCCCGGGAGCTGGGCTATCGCCCGCAGGCGGCCGGCCGGCAGTTGCGGTTGGGCCGCAGCGGGATGGTGCTGCTGGCGGTGCCGAACCTGCTCGGTCCGTTCTTCGGCCGGGTGCTGACCGGTGTGCACGAGGAGGCGGCCCGGCACGGCCTCTCGGTGGTGGTCTCCAGCGGTTGGGACGCGGCGACGCTCGCCGAGGCCGCCGCCGCGGGCCGTTTCGACGGTCTGCTGATCTGTTCCCCGGACGACAAGCAACTCGGCGCTCTGCCCGCCGACACCGCGGCGGTGTTCCTGGACGCCGACCCGGCGGCCAACCCCGGCCGTCCCACCGTCGAGCTGGACCTGACCGCGGGCATGCGGGCCGCAGTCGATCACCTGGCGGCGCTGGGCCACCGGCGGATCGGCTACCTGCGGTCGGTGCACTCCGCGTACACCTTCCGGGTCCGGCAGGCGGCGTTCGCGGCGGCGGCCGCGGAGTTGGCCGTGCAGGAGCGCGCGGTCAGTCTGAACGAGGGCAGCCGGGAGGCGGCGCGGGCGGCCCGGGAGCTGCTGGCCGGGCCGGACCGGCCGCGTGCCGTGGTGTGCGACGACGACGTGGTGGCGTCCGGGCTGTACCAGGCGGCCGACGAGCTGGGGCTGCGGATTCCCGGCGACCTGTCGGTGGTCGGCATGGACAACATTCCGGTCGCGGAGCTGCTCAGCCCGCCGCTGACCACCGTCGACCTGCCGGGGGAGCAGCTCGGCCGGACCGGCCTGGCCACCCTGGTGGCCCTGCTGGGCGGTGAACTGCCGCCGCCGGCCGCGCCGTTGGCGACCTCGCTGGTGGTGCGGCGGTCCACCGCCCCGGCCTGAGCCCGGTCACTGCTCGCCGAGCAGCATCCACTTCTCCGGCAGGGCGAGCGGGGCGAACCCGACCTTGGCGTACACCTCGTGGGCGTCCCGGGTGGCCAGCAGCAGGCGGCGCAGACCGAGTCCGGCCAGCTCGTCGCGGACGGCGGCGGTGAGCGCGGTGCCAAGGCCCAGGCCGCGGGCCGGCGGGGCGATGTACACGTCGCACAGCCAGGCGAAGGTGGCGTGGTCGGTGACCACCCGGGCGTACCCCAGCTGGGTGCCGGTGGCGTCCTCGTACAGGCCGAAGTTGAGCGAGTGCTCGATCGCCCGGTCCTGCTTCTCGCGGGGCCGTCCGAGCGCCCAGTAGGAGTCCTCGGAGAGCCATCGGTGCACCGCCTCCCGGTCGAGGAGTGCCGGATCGGTGGAGACCGTGTAGCCCGCGGGCAGCTGGATGCGCGTCATAGCGCATCCAAGCAGTCCGCGGGCGGGGCGGGCCAGCGGTTTCGGTCCTTAGGCGGCCAGGGCGAGCGGGGCCCGCAGCCGGGAGCGGGTGGCGAGCAGCAGCAGGCCGCCGAGGGCGGAGCCGGCCACGGCGCAGAGCGCGACGGTGTGCAGCGAGGTGTCGACCAGTGCGCCGGAGACCGCGTAGCCGGCCGCGTTGCCGGTGGCGAACAGGGTGATCAGCCAGGCGAACGCCTCGGTGACGGTGCCGGCCGGGGCGAGTTCGGCGACCAGGACGAACGCGGCGGCCAGCAGCGGGGCCAGGCCGAGGCCGGAGAGGAAGGCGAGCGCGGCCATCGGCAGCGGGCCGGGCAGGAGCAGCAGCGGCAGGTAGCCGAGCGCCATGCCGAGGGCGAGCACCCAGGTGCGGGTGGCGGTGTCGGCCTTCCAGGTGGCCGCGCCGTAGCCGAGCGCACCGAGCAGGCCGGCCAGTGCGGCCAGTGCCAGCAGGGTGCCGGCGCCGCCGGGCAGGGCGCCCGGGTGCCGTTCGGCGTAGGCGATGAACAGCACGTTCTGCGCGCCGACCGCCCAGCCGGTGCCGGCCAGGCCGAGCAGCAGCAGGACCAGCCCGGGGGAGCGCAGCGGACCGAGCAGTCCGGCGGACGCGGCGCGCGGCGGGGCCTGCCAGTGGCGGGCGGGGGCGGTGGTGGCGACCACCAGCGAGCCGAGCAGGCCGAGTACGGCGGCCGTCCACAGGGCTGTGGACGGCGAGAACGCGGCGGCGAGCCCGGCGACGGCGAGCGGCCCGGCCACGTACAGCACCTGCTGGGAGGCGGAGTCGAAGGCGTAGGCGGTGTCGAGCTGGTCCTCCTCGACGACGTCGGGCCACAGCGAGCGCAGGCAGGGTTCCAGCGGGGGCATGCACAGGCCGGCGATCGCGGCGCCGAGCGGGGCGGCGACGGGGGAGCCCGGGGCGAGTGCGAGCAGCGCGTAGCCGCCGCCGGCCAGGGTGGCGGAGGCGAGCAGGACGCGGGGCTGGCCGGTGAGGTCGACGATCCGGCCGAGGACGGGGCCGCCGATCGCGGCGGCGATCGCGTACGCGGCGGTGGCCAGGCCGATCCGGCTGTACGGGGTGCCGGCCTCGCGCAGGGCGAGGGCGATCACCAGCGCGGTCATGCCGGCGGGCAGCCGCCCGATCAGGGTGCCGACCAGCAGCCGGGTGACGTACGGGGCGCGGAGCAGTGCGGCGTAGCCCATGGGCGTCCTTCTCGCGGGGTCTCGGTGAAGCCTCAAGTTATACGTATAACTGGAAGGGCGTCAAAGCTGCCCGGTGTGGGGCGTTCGGGCTGATGGTCCGTCAGGGGCGGATGGTTCGGGAACGATCTCAAACAAGTACTTTGAACATCTCAAAGGTTTGTTGCTAATCTACGGGGCATGACCACCGCAGACGCCGCGCGCCAGACCGGGACGAGCACCCCGCTCATGTCCCGCTGCCCGCGTCTGCCCGGCGCCGTGGACGGCCCGTGCCGCTGTCGCTCCGGCGGCTGTATGCGGGCGGCACGCCGCTCCTGACGCGCCGACAGCTCCGCTGTCGGCTCCCCGGGTCTCCCCACCCGGCCCGCGTCCGGCGTGCCGCCGCCTCCGCCCCCCACCCCGAACCCCCGCACCTCACCGGAGTCGCACACCCATGTCCACCGCGCCCGCGCCCGCGCCCAGCCTGCTGGGACGCATCCGACGCACCCCGTTCTGGGTCCAGATCGTCGGCGGCCTCGTCCTCGGCCTGCTGCTCGGCTGGATCGCCCGGTCCGGCGACATATCGTGGCTGAAGACCACCCTCGACACCGTCGGCAAGACCTTCGTCCAGCTGCTCAAGCTGGCCGTCCCGCCGCTGGTCTTCACCGCGATCATCGTCTCGGTCGCCAACCTGCGGAACGTCACCAACGCCGCCCGGCTGGCCGCCCGCACGCTGTTCTGGTTCCTCGCCACCTCGCTGATCGCGGTCGCCGTCGGCCTCGGCCTCGGCCTGCTCACCGACCCCGGCAAGGGCGCGAACATCTCCACCGCCGGCGTCAAGGGCGTGGAGAAGGGCGGCAGCTGGATCGACTTCCTGACCGGCATCATCCCGACCAACATCGCCGACGCCTTCCTGAAGGTGAACGTCCTCCAGATCGTCTTCCTCGGCGTGGTCGTCGGCGCGGCCATCCTCAAGCTCGGCGACAAGGCCGCCCCGGTCCGCCAGCTCTCCGAGACCGTGCTCGAACTCGTCCAGACCGCCCTGTGGTGGGTCATCCGGCTCGCCCCGCTCGGCACCATCGGCCTGATCGGCAAGGCCGTCGCGCTCTACGGCTGGGACCTGCTCAAGCCCTTCACCACCCTGACCATCGACGTCTACGTCGGCTGCGCGATCGTCATGTTCGGCGTCTACTCGCTGCTGCTGCGCTTCGTCGGCGGCCTCAACCCGCTGAACTTCTTCAAGGGCGCCTGGCCCGCGATCCAGCTGGCCTTCGTCTCCCGCTCCTCCGTCGGCACCCTGCCGGTCACCCGCCGCGTCACCGAGCGCCTCGGCGTTCCGTCCGAGTACGCCTCGTTCGCCGCGCCGTTCGGCGCCACCACCAAAATGGACGGCTGCGCCGCGATCTACCCGTCGCTCGCCGCGATCTTCGTGGCCCAGGTGTACGGCATCGACCTCGGCATCAAGGACTACCTGCTGATCGCCTTCGTCTCGGTGATCGGCTCGGCGGCCACCGCCGGCCTGACCGGCGCGATCGTGATGCTCACCCTGACCCTCTCCACCCTGGGCCTCCCGCTGGAGGGCGTCGGCCTGCTGCTGGCCATCGACCCGATCCTCGACATGATGCGCACCGCCACCAACGTGGCCGGTCAGGTCGTCGTCCCGATCCTGGTCTCGGCCCGCGAGAAGACCCTCGACCTCACCGCCTACAACCGCCCCACCGGTGACCTCCTCGCCGAGGACCACCCGACCGCGGTTCCGGCCGCCGCCTGACGCGGCTTTCTGCCCGACGGCCCGCACCCCTTCTCGGGGGGTGCGGGCCGTCGCTCGTTGGAGTGAGAGCGCTTGGGGTACGGCGGACCGGTCAGTAGCGTGAGGTCGACCGTACGACGGCCCGCACGGAGCGGCTGAACGCCGCCAGCCGGTTCGCGGCGGGCATCAAGGCGGCGCAGCGCGGCCGGCTCTGAGCGGCCCGCCGCGGTCGGTCAGCGGCGGCGGGCGTGGCGGACGCGCAGACGGCCGAAGCCGGAGGTGCCGGTGATGCGGATGTGCGGGCCGCCCGGGGTGGCGTGGCGCGGCGGGCGGTAGCGGGTTCCCTTCCAGCCGCCCTGGACGCCGTCCAGGTCGACGGTGGCGTGGTGCGGGACGGTGATGGTGGCGCGGCCGAAGCCCAGGCCGAGCTCGATGTCGATCACCGGGTGCTCGATGATCGCGTGCGACAGGTCGAGCCGGATCTTGCCGAAGGCGGAGGCGACTTTCAGGAAGCGGGGCACCCGCCAGGCGCCGCGGCGGACGATCCGGCCGCCGCCGGCGGTGAGGGTGGCGGTGTCGGCGGCGGCCGGCCGGTCCGCAGGCAGGTCCGCGGTGACCAGGTCGAGTTCGGCGCGGGTGGTGGCGGTGAGCGCCTGCTGCAGGCGCTGCTCCATCTCCTCGTGGGTGATCCGCTCCTCGGCGTACGCCTGCTGGAGGCGTTCGGCGGCGGCGTCCCGTTCGGCGGCGCCGACCCGGGTCTGCGGGGAGTCGGGCAGTGAAGTCACCCGTGCAGCGTAGTCGCTGACGGTGTGTCAGGGATATGCCGGGCCCAGCGCTGGGCGAGCACGGTGCAGACCATCAGCTGGATCTGGTGGAACAGCATCAGTGGCAGCACCGTCAGCCCGACCGAGCCGGCCGGGAACAGGATGACGGCCAGCGGCAGGCCGTTGGCCAGGGACTTCTTGGAGCCGCAGAACTGGATGGTGATCCGGTCCGGGCGGGAGAAGCCGAGCCGCCGGGAGGCCACGCGGGTGAAGCCGAGGACGGTGGCCAGCAGCACCGACGACAGTGCCACCAGTGCCAGCAGCTGCCCCACCGTGACCCGGCCCCAGATGCCCTCGCGGACGCCCTCGCCGAACGCGCTGTAGACGATCAGCAGGATCGAACCCCGGTCCACCAGCCGCGTCACCAGCCGGTGCCGGACGATCCACGGCCCGACCCAGCGGCGCAGCAGCTGGCCGGCGGCGAACGGGACCAGCAGTTGCAGCACCACGTCCAGCACCTGGCTGCCGTCCACCGTGACGCCCGACGCGCCGGAGAGCAGCCAGGCGGCGAGCAGCGGGGTCAGCACGATGCCCAGCAGGCTGGAGAAGGTCGCGGCGCAGATCGCGGCGGCCACGTTGCCGCCGGCGATCGAGGTGAACGCGATCGAGGACTGCACGGTGGACGGCAGCAGGGTGAGGAACAGGACGCCGGTGAACAGCTCCGGCGGCAGCACCGCGTCGGGCAGCAGCCGGGTGGCCTCGCCGAGCAGCGGGAACAGCACGAAGGTGCAGCCGAGGATCAGCAGGTGCAGCCGCCAGTGCCGGGCGCCGGCCAGCGCCTCCTGCGGGGAGAGCCGGGCGCCGTACAGGAAGAACAGCAGGCCGACGGCGAGGTGCACGGCGCCGGAGACGGTGCTCGCGGCGGCGCCCCGGGCGGGCAGCACGGTGGCCAGCAGGACGGTGCCGAGCAGCAGCAGGAGGTAGGTGTCGATGCCGATCCGGCGCAGCGCGCGGTCGAGGGCCCGGTGGGCGGATCGGAGGTGGTGCATGTCTCGATGATCCCTCCGCCGGGCCGCGGTGCGGCACACGGGGGTGGGGGCCGTGCCTTGACGGCCGGGAGGTTTTCCGGAAATGCGTCCGGAATGCGGACGGAACGGCCGGCCGGGGAAATGCGCGAGGGTAAAAGGCAGGGGGCCCGCCGGTGGGCGGGCCCCCTTGGGGACTTCTACTCATACGGACCCGAGGGGCCGTGAGCGATCAGAAGTGCAGAGATGTCAGATAGCGACGACGTTCTCGGCCTGCGGGCCCTTCGGGCCCTGGGTGACGTCGAAGCTGACCGCCTGGTTCTCCTCCAGCGAGCGGAAGCCGGTCGCGTTGATGGCGGAGTAGTGGACGAAGACGTCGGGGCCGCCGCCCTCCTGGGCGATGAAGCCGAAGCCCTTCTCGGCGTTGAACCACTTGACGGTTCCGGTCGCCATACCGTTCTCCTTGCAAGGGACGTAGTGGACACCACACCTTGTGGCGCCCGGGTCCGCTGCGCTGATCGCCCTGCCTCCGGACGAGCCCGGAGTTTTTCGCACAGTGCTCAATCAATGCTCAATTGATGCCTGATACTGCTGAAAAATTACAAAAAGCCTGCGGTTACATGCTCCGCAGGCTCCAAGTACTGCAAGGGGAATCAAACTGCAACTGGTGTGAACGGTAGCACGCGGTGGCGGCCCCGACCAGGGGCCAAGGACGGTGTCGGAGAGCGTGTCGGAGGGCCCCCGAACGGTGTGTCGGGCACCGGGTGCGGGCCCCTCTGAGCGGCGGGCATACCCTGCCGGGAGAGCACCAACGGCAAGGGAGTACACGGTGAGCAGTCGGGACGCCGAACGGCCGGTGGCCGCGGTCAGGCCGCGGGTCGGACACATTCAGTTCCTCAACTGTCTCCCCCTCTACTGGGGGCTGGCGCGCACGGGGAACCTGCTCGACCTCGACCTCACCAAGGACACCCCGGAGAAGCTGAGCGACCGGCTGGTGGCCGGCGAACTCGACCTCGGCCCGATCACCTGCGTGGAGTACCTGCGCAACGCCGACCGGCTGGTGGTCCTCCCCGACATCGCGGTGGGCAGCGACGGGCCGGTGATGTCCTGCGTGATCGTCAGCAAGCTCCCGTTGGACCAGTTGGGTGGCCGCAGGGTCGCGCTCGGCTCGACCAGCCGCACCTCCGTCCGGCTGGCCCGGCTGCTGCTGGAGGAGCGCGAAGGGGTGCGCCCCGAGTACTTCAGCTGCCCGCCCGACCTGGACGCGATGCTCGCCGAGGCCGACGCCGCCGTGCTGATCGGCGACCCCGCGTTGCGCGCCTCGCTGGAGCAGGCCCCCCGGCGGGGGCTGGCCGTGCACGACCTCGGCGCGATGTGGAAGGAGTGGACCGGCCTGCCCTTCGTCTTCGCGGTCTGGGCCGCCCGCCGCGAGTACGCCGAACGGCATCCGGAGCTGACCGCCGCCGTGCACCGGGCGTTCCTGGAGTCCCGCGACCTCTCGCTGACCGAGGCCGCCAAGGTGGCCGAACAGGCCGCCCGCTGGGAGGAGTTCGACGCGCCGCTGCTGGAGCGGTACTTCAGCGAGGCGCTGGACTTCTCGCTGGGCGAGCGCCAGTTGGCGGGCCTGGCCGAGTTCGCCCGCCGGGTCGCGCACGACAGCGGCTTCGCGCCGGACGTGGCGATCCGGCTGCTGGAACCGGCGGTGGCACAACCTGCCGTGCCCGCCTGAGAATTGGCGCCCCGGACCGCCCATCATTTTGGGATGATCGGACCGGTTCGGGCGGGGCGCGTCGAGGGGCGGCGGCCGGTGCCGGAGGGGGAACGGTCATGGAGCTGCTGACGGCTGACGACCCGTTGACGATCGGCGACCACCGGCTGCTGCGGCGGCTCGGCGCCGGCGGCATGGGGCGGGTGTACCTGGGCCGGACGGCGGGCGGGCGGACGGTGGCGGTCAAGGCCGTCCGCCCCGAACTGGCCGACGACCCGGAGTTCCGGGCCAGGTTCCGCCAGGAGGTGGCCGCCGCCCGCCGGGTCGGCGGCCGGTGGACCGCGCCCGTCCTGGACGCCGACACCGAAGGCCCCCGCCCCTGGGTCGCCACCGGCTACATCGCCGGCCCCTCGCTCGGCGCCGCCGTGCACACCGGCGGCCCGCTGCCGACCGCCTCCGTGCACGCCCTCGGCGCCTGGCTGGCCGAAGCCCTGGAACAGGTGCACGCGCTGGGCCTGGTGCACCGGGACGTCAAACCGTCCAACGTCCTGCTCACCCTGGACGGACCCCGGCTGATCGACTTCGGCGTGGCCCGGGCGCTGGACGCCGCCGCCTCGCTCACCCACAGCGGGTACGTGGTCGGCTCGCCCGGCTTCATGTCGCCCGAGCAGGCCGCCGGTTCGCCGGTCGGACCGGCCGGCGACATCTTCTCGCTGGGCGCCCTGCTCGCCTTCGCCGCCACCGGCACCGCCCCGTTCGGCGAGGGCGTCAGCGCCGCCGTCCTGCTCTACCGGGTGCTCCACGAGGAACCGGAGCTGCGCGGCCTGGACGGAGAGTTGCGCGAGATCGTGACCGCCTGCCTGGCCAAGGACCCGGACCGCCGGCCCACCCCCGCCGAACTGCGCGCCCGGCTCGCCCCCGGCGCCGCCGCCGTCGGCCCCGAGACCTGGCTGCCCGGCCCGCTGGCCGCCGCGGTCGGCCGCGCGGCCGTCGAACTGCTCGACCTGGAGGCCGACGGCGCGCCCGGCGGCGGGCCCGCGATGCCCGCCGTCGCGGATCGGGTGCCCACCGCGCTGGACGGCGGGCCGGACGCCGTGACGAGGGTGGTGACGCCCGGCCGGCGCCGGGTGTGGGCGGCGGTGGCGGCCGGGGCGGTGCTGCTGGGGGCGCTGTACGGCGCTCTGGCCGTGAGCGGGAAGCTGCCCTGGCAGTCCGACAGGGGTTCCGCGCAGGACGCGCGCACCGACGGGAAGACGCTTCCGGACGCGTTCCTCGGCACCTGGAAGGGCACCATCACCACCAAGGTCGTTCCGCTGCCGTCCACCTTCACCGCCACGTTCACCGCCGGGAAGGTCGGTGAGGACGTCGGGCGGACCAGCAACGCCTCGGCGTTCAGCAGTACGGTCTGCCGCGGGGTGCTGACCCTGGTGACCGTCGAGGCCCGGACGATCACCTTGCAGGAGCGGCTGGACGGTCCGCAGTCCGGGTGCGGCGTGGTGTCGGAGAAGCAGACGTACACCGTGCTGGACAACGGCGCGGGCCTGCGCCTGACGGTCACCGGGGCGCAGCTCGGCAGCGACCCGGAAGGGGACCTGCTGAAGCAGTAGCGGGGCTGGGAAGGGGCGGAAATGCCCTGGCGTAGGCTGAGCGGGACGCCCCTTCGACGATGAAAGCAGGCCCGCCAGGTGTCCGAGCAGAACCTTTCCGCCGCCCAGCTGCAGGCCGTTCTGGACCGTGCGGCCGAGGGCGGTCGGATCACCGCCGAAGAGGCGCTGGAGCTGTACCGTTCGGCCCCGCTGCACGCGCTCGGCGCGGCCGCCGACGCGGTGCGCCGGCGGCGGTACGCGGGCGTGGAGCACATCGCCACGTACATCATCGAACGGAACATCAACTACACCAACGTCTGTGTGACGGCGTGCAAGTTCTGCGCGTTCTACGTCCCGCCGAAGAGCGACAAGGGCTGGTCGCGGGAGCTCGACGAGGTGCTGCGCCGCTGCGCGGAGACCGTCGAGCTGGGCGGCACCCAGATCATGTTCCAGGGCGGGCACCACCCCGAGTACGGCGTCGAGTACTACGAGAAGAACTTCTCCGCGATCAAGGAGCGCTTCCCGGAGCTGGTGATCCACTCGCTGGGCGCCTCCGAGGTCGAGCACATGGCGAAGATCTCCGGCGTCTCCATCGAGGAGGCGATCACCCGGATCCACGCGGCCGGCCTGGACTCGTTCGCGGGCGCCGGCGCCGAGCTGCTGCCGGAGCGGCCGCGCAAGGCGATCGCCCCGTTGAAGGAGTCCGGCGAGCGCTGGCTGGAGATCATGGAGACCGCGCACCGCCTCGGTGTCGAGTCCACCTCCACCATGCTGATGGGCACCGGCGAGACCAACGCCGAGCGGATCGAGCACCTGCGGATGATCCGCGACGTGCAGGACCGCACCGGCGGCTTCCGGGCCTTCATCCCCTACACCTACCAGCCGCAGAACAACCACCTGAAGGGCTCGACCCAGGCCACGGTGTTCGAGTACCTGCGGATGATCGCCATCGCCCGCCTGTTCCTCGACAACGTCGCCCACATCCAGGGCTCCTGGCTGACCACCGGCAAGGAGGCCGGCCAGCTGTCGCTGCACTACGGCGCGGACGACCTCGGCTCGGTGATGCTGGAGGAGAACGTGGTCTCCGCGGCCGGCGCCAAGCACCGCTCCAACCTGCACGAGCTGATCCACCTGATCCGGACGGCCGGCCGGGTGCCCGCCCAGCGCTCCACCACCTACCAGCACCTGCGCGTCCTCGACGACCCGGCCAACGACCCGGTGGACCCGCGGGTCGCCTCGCACATCGCCTCCACCGCGATCGAGGGCGGGACGGCGCACCCCGAGCTGACCATCCTGGCCACGAACTGACCACTCCGTGCTGACGCTGCATCGGGCCGGTCTGGTGCTGGCCGATCCCACCGCCCCGCCGATCCTGGACGGGGCGGTGCTGGTCGACGGGACGACCGTGGCCGCGATCGGGCCGTTCGCCGAGCTGGCCCAGGGGCCGGCGCGGGTCCGTGAGTGGGACGGCGTGCTGGTGCCCGGGATGGTCAACCGGCACGGTCGCTGGCTGCTGGAGAGCGCCTACCATCCGGACCCGCGCGAGGAGTTGGGGGACCGGCCGCTGCTGCCGTCCGGGGAGCTGAGCGAGGAACGGTGGGGCGGGAGTGCCCGTCGTGGGCTCCAGCGGATGCTCGGGTTCGGGGCGACAGCCCTGACGGGCCCGTTCGACCGGCCGTCGGTGCGGATCGCGGTGGCGCGGTCCGGCTTGCACGAGATCGCGGGTGACGGGGCGCCGGGGGAGCTGTCGCCGCTGGCGGGGCAGTCGCTGGCGGCGGCGGTGCACCGGCCGTTGGCGGTGGGTGGGGCGGCGGACTTCGCGGTGTTCGACGCCCGCACCGTCGAGGGTGTGGAGTCGGGGACGAGGTGTCTGGCGACGGTGCTGGGCGGGCGGCTGCTCCACCGCAGGCGGTGAAGCATTTCCCTGGTTGTCGGTCGCAAATCCTGACGCATCGTGACCTGATGGCCCACCAGCGGCTACGATCCCGGTTCAGTACTTCGCCGAGCCAGGAACAGGACGCATGCGACCCGCCACCTCCGATCGTCCGCGGACCAGGTCCGGCCGGGGGTGGTACGTGGGGGCGGTGCTGAGCGCGGTGGTGGCCGTCACGATGTGTCTGCTGGGGTGGCGACAGGCGGACCAGGCGGACCGGATCAACGCGCATCCGGTGCGGGTCGAGGGCACGGTGACCCAACTGCCGGGCGGCAGCGGGACGTACAGCCAGGTGAGTTATCTCGCGGACGGGCGGAAGCTGACCGCCGCGGACCTGTGGCTGCCGGAGGACGCGAAGCTCGGCGATTCGATCTGCCTGGAGCGGGCGGCGGACGACGCGGGTGCGGTGCGGGTGTGCGGGAAGCGCTATCCGCAGCCGGTGGGTGTCGGGTTGGCGCAGACGAGTGTGCCGGTGGCGGTGCTGCTGTGCCTGCTGTGCCTGTACCGGATCCGGCGGCTGAAGCGGGCGTACCCGGCGGACGGGCGGGGCGAGGCGGCCGGGTTCACGGTGGCGTTCGCGGCGGAGGGGATGCCCGCGTTGACCCAGGGCAAGCGCTCGCGTCGGCGCCGCAAGGGGGGCCGCCGCGCGCTGCGGTGAGCCCGGGTGACGGTCGTCCGGGGGCTGGGTTAAGAATGGGGGCGTGACCCGAGCCCATCTGGACAAGCAGCCGCACGACGTCGCCGCCATGTTCGACGACGTCGCGGCCAAGTACGACCGCACCAACGACGTGCTCTCGCTGGGCCAGGCCCGGCTGTGGCGCCGCGCGGTGGCCGATGCGGTGGAGGCCGTGGCGGGCCAGCGCATCCTGGACCTCGGTGCGGGCACCGGTACCTCCTCGCTGCCGTTCCTGGAGGCCGGTGCGGACGTCGTGCCGTGCGACTTCTCGATCGGGATGCTGACCGAGGGCAAGAGCCGCCACCCCGAACTGGCGCTGACCGCGGGCGACGCGACCCGGCTGCCGTTCGCGGACGAGTCGTTCGACGCGGTGACGATCTCCTTCGCGCTGCGCAACGTGCAGGACCACCAGGGCGCGATGCGCGAGATGCTCCGGGTCACCAAGCCCGGTGGCAAGCTGGTGATCTGCGAGTTCTCCACCCCGACCTGGACGCCGTTCCGCACCGTGTACACCGAGTACCTGATGCGGGCGCTGCCGCCGGTGGCCACCAAGGTGTCCTCGAACCCGGAGGCGTACGTCTACCTCGCCGAGTCGATCCGGTCCTGGCCCGACCAGCCGTCGCTGGCCGCCGAGTTGCAGCAGGTCGGCTGGACGAAGGTGGCCTGGCGCAACCTGACCGGCGGCATCGTGGCCCTCCACCGCGGCTTCAAGGCCCCGTAGACTGCGAGGGTTCGGCGCTCCGACTCCGTTTCCGTTTCCGTTGACGGAGGGTCCGGACCCGACCATCCGTGACCCCGACGCGCTCAGGAGAGAGCCGAATGACCGAGACCGCCGTGGAGTCCACCGCCGACGTCATCGTGGTCGGGGCCGGTCCGGCCGGCTCCACCACCGCGTACTGGCTGGCCCAGGCGGGCCTGGACGTGCTGCTGCTGGAGAAGACCGAGTTCCCGCGCGAGAAGGTGTGCGGTGACGGCCTGACGCCGCGCGCCGTCAAGCAGCTGGTGGACATGGGCATCGACGTGTCCGCCGAGAACGGCTGGCTGCGCAACAAGGGCCTGCGGATCATCGGCGGCGGCGTCCGGCTGGAGCTGGACTGGCCGGAGCTGGCCTCGTTCCCCGACTACGGACTGGTCCGCAAGCGCGCCGACTTCGACGAACTGCTGGCCCGTCAGGCGCAGAAGGCCGGCGCCCGGCTGTACGAGAACTGCAACGTCAGCGGCCCGATCCAGGACCGCACCGGCCGAATCACCGGCGTCACCGCCAAGCTCGGCCCGGAGAAGCGTGAAGTCGCCTTCCACGCCCCGCTGGTGGTCGCCGCCGACGGCAACTCCACCCGGCTGTCGCTGGCCATGGGCCTGCACCGGATCGAGTCCCGGCCGATGGGCGTCGCCTACCGGACGTACTTCACCTCGCCCCGGCACGACGACGACTACCTGGAGTCCTGGCTGGAGCTGTGGGACACCCGCGGCGGGCAGAAGAAGCTGCTGCCCGGCTACGGCTGGATCTTCGGCATGGGCGACGGCACCTCCAACGTCGGCCTCGGCATCCTCAACTCCTCGCCGGCGTTCGGTGACCTGAACTGGCGCGAGGTGCTGAAGAGCTGGTGCGCCGGCATGCCCGAGGAGTGGGGCTACACGCCGGAGAACATGACCGAGCCGATCCGCGGCGCGGCCCTGCCGATGGCCTTCAACCGCCAGCCGCACTACACCCGGGGCCTGCTGCTGGTCGGCGACGCCGGCGGCATGGTCAACCCGTTCAACGGCGAGGGCATCGCCTATGCGATGGAATCCGGCCAGCTCGCCGCCGGCGTCATCGTCCAGGCCATGGCCCGCATCACCCCCGAGGGCCGCGAGCGGGCGCTGGCCCGCTACCCGCAGATCCTCAAGGACACCTACGGCGGCTACTACACCCTCGGCCGCGCCTTCGTGAAGCTCATCGGCAACGACCGCGTCATGCGCATTGCCGCCGAGCGGGGCCTCACCCACCCGGTCCTGATGAAGTTCGTCCTCAAGCTCCTCGCCAACCTCACCGACCCCACCGGCGGCGACGCCGCCGACCGCATCATCAACGGCCTCGCGAAGGTCGCACCCCGGGCCTGATCCGGGAGGCTGCCGAACAACGGCGGCGGGCAGGCGGAGATCGCCTGCCCGCCGCCGTTTCGCGTGCCGGGGGGCTGCTGGCGCCGTCGGGGGGCGGGGGTGCTCGGGAGCTTGTGAATGAAGGGTCAAGCGGGTGCCGTGCGGGGTCCACCTGGCGGGTGAGGTCCTCTATCACGTAAACGCGATCACTCCGAAATTTGCTTGTTCCGCCGCAGAATTGATATAGGCCGTGGTCAAACAGCGGTCGCTTCGCGGTAGGTTGCGACTGTATGTGGCCAATTGCCTGCTCTGGGTCGAACAGTGGTGCCCCATCCTGCTCCGTGCGGGTTCGTCGGGTGGCGAAGATCACAAAGATCGTCGGGAACTGCGTGTCGCAGATCACAAGCGGACAGGCATAGGATGCGCTCCTACCTGGCTTTGTGAACTGCCTCACATGGAGCCGGATCTCACGAAGTGGATCATCGGTTCACCGCTGGTGACCTGGTGGTTCCGATCTGCAGTCAAGGACGACTGGACGGAGGGAGCGGGGGCTATGAATGCCTACGCGCCGATCCTCGTACTCGGTGCCATCGCCGCGGCGTTCGCGGTCGGCTCCGTCGTGATGGCCTCGCTCACCGGCCCGAAGCGCTACAACCGGGCCAAGTTGGAGGCGTACGAGTGCGGCATCGAACCGACCCCGCAGCCCGTGGGCGGCGGTCGGTTCCCGATCAAGTACTACCTGACGGCGATGCTGTTCATCGTCTTCGACATCGAGATCGTCTTCCTCTACCCGTGGGCGGTCAGCTTCGACGCCCTGGGGATCTTCGGGCTGGTCGAGATGCTCCTGTTCATCGCCACCGTGTTCGTCGCCTACGCCTACGTGTGGCGCCGCGGCGGCCTGGAGTGGGACTGACCCCCGACCCCGTTTGTGCTGCGTCGCTTGTGAACTGGCGGACAAGCCACCGGACTCGAAGGCATTGAGAGGGAACTGATGGGTATCGAGGAGAAGCTGCCGAGCGGCTTTCTGCTCACCAGCGTGGAGGCCGCCGCGGGCTGGGTGCGGAAGGCTTCGGTCTTCCCGGCCACCTTCGGGCTCGCCTGCTGCGCGATCGAGATGATGACCACCGGCGCGGGCCGTTACGACCTGGCCCGGTTCGGCATGGAGGTGTTCCGCGGTTCGCCGCGGCAGGCCGACCTGATGATCGTGGCCGGCCGGGTCAGCCAGAAGATGGCCCCGGTGCTGCGCCAGGTGTACGACCAGATGCCGAACCCCAAGTGGGTCATCTCGATGGGCGTGTGCGCCTCCTCCGGCGGCATGTTCAACAACTACGCGATCGTCCAGGGCGTCGATCACATCGTCCCCGTGGACATCTACCTGCCGGGCTGCCCGCCCCGTCCGGAGATGCTGCTGGACGCGATCCTCAAGCTGCACGACAAGATCCAGCACGAGAAGCTCGGCGTGAACCGCCGCCGGGCCGAGGAGGAGGCCGAGCGCCTCGCGCTGCAGGCCACCCCGACCAGTGAGATGCGGGGGCTGCTGCGATGAGCGAGCAGGGCAAGGCCGAGAACGAGAAGGCCGAGAACGAGAAGGCCGAGAACGAGAAGTCCGAGAACGAGAAGCCCGAGGTCCCGGCGACCAGGCGGGAGATCCCGGTCGAGGTGGTCGGCACCCGGCAGGGGATGTTCGGTGCGCACGGCACCGGCGACACCTCGGGTTTCGGCGGGCTGAACGCCCCGATCGTGCTGCCCGGCCCGAGCGAGCGCCCGTACGGAGGCTACTTCGACGAGGTGGCGGACGAGTTCGAGGGCGCGCTGGAGGAGCAGGGCCTCGACGTGGACGAGGTGATCGAGAAGACCGTCGTGGACCGCGGCGAACTGACCTTCCACGTCGCCCGCGAGTACCTGCTGAAGGCGGTGCGGATCCTGCGCGACGACCCGGCGCTGCGGTTCGAACTGTGCCTGGGTGTCAGCGGTGTGCACTACCCGAGCGAGGTGGGCCGGGAGCTGCACGCGGTCTACCACCTGCGTTCGATCACCCACGGCCGGCTGATCCGGATCGAGGTGACCGCGCCCGACGCGGACCCGCGGATCCCCTCGGTGGTGAGCGTCTACCCGACCAACGACTGGCACGAGCGGGAGACCTACGACTTCTTCGGCCTGGTCTTCGAGGGCCACCCGGCGCTCACCCGGATCATGATGCCGGACGACTGGCTGGGGCACCCGCAGCGCAAGGACTACCCGCTCGGAGGCATTCCCGTCGAGTACAAGGGCGCCCAGATCCCGGCGCCCGACCAGCGGAGGTCGTACACCTGATGAGCAGCACACACTACGAAGCGGGCTCCAGGGAGACCACCGAAGGACGGGTGTTCACCGTCACCGGTGGCGACTGGGGCGAGGTCGCCGAGGCCGTCGCGGGCGCCGACGACGAGCGGATCATCGTCAACATGGGCCCGCAGCACCCGTCCACCCACGGTGTGCTGCGGCTGATCCTGGAGATCGACGGTGAGACGGTCACCGAGGCCCGCTGCGGCATCGGTTACCTGCACACCGGCATCGAGAAGAACATGGAGTTCCGCAACTGGGTGCAGGGCACCACGTTCGTGACGCGGATGGACTACCTCACTCCGCTGTACAACGAGACCGCCTACTGCCTGGCCGTGGAGAAGCTCCTCGGGATCACCGCCGACGTCCCCGAACGGGCGTCCGTGATCCGGGTGTTGATGATGGAGCTGAATCGGATCTCCTCGCACCTGGTGGCGCTCGCCACCGGCGGTATGGAGATCGGCTCCACCACCCTGATGATCTACGGCTTCCGCGACCGCGAGGTCGTCCTGGACATCTTCGAGCTGGTCACCGGCCTGCGGATGAACCACGCCTACGTCCGCCCCGGCGGGCTGGCCCAGGACCTGCCGCCCGGCGCGGTCGACAAGATCCGCGAAGGCGTGAAGCTGCTCCGCTCCCGGATGCACGAGTACGACAAACTCGCCACCGACAACCCGGTGTTCAAGGCCCGCCTGGTCGACGTCGGCTTCCTCGACCTGCCCGGCTGCCTGGCGCTCGGCGCCACCGGCCCGGTCCTGCGCTCCACCGGGCTGCCGCACGACCTGCGCAAGACCGACCCGTACTGCGGGTACGAGAACTACGAGTTCGACGTCGCGACGGCCGACAGCTGCGACTCCTACGGGCGGTTCGTCATCCGCCTGGAGGAGATGAAGCAGTCGCTGCGGATCGTCGAGCAGTGCCTGGACCGGCTGAAGCCCGGACCGGTGATGGTCGCCGACAAGAAGATCGCCTGGCCCGCCCAACTCGCCGTGGGCCCCGACGGCATGGGCAACTCGCTGGACCACATCCGGAAGATCATGGGCACCTCGATGGAGGCCCTGATCCACCACTTCAAGCTGGTCACCGAGGGCTTCAAGGTGCCGGTCGGCCAGGCGTACGCGGCCGTGGAGTCGCCCAAGGGCGAGCTCGGGGTGCACGTGGTCAGCGACGGCGGCACCCGGCCCTACCGGGTGCACTTCCGCGACCCGTCGTTCACCAACCTGCAGACGATGGCGGCGATGTGCGAGGGCGGCCAAGTGGCCGACGTGATCGTGGCAGTGGCCGGGATCGACCCGGTGATGGGAGGCGTGGACCGGTGAGCAGCACAGAACTCGGACTGCCGGCGCTGCCGGCCAAGCCCTACCCGCCGGAGGTGGAGCAGCGGCTGGCCGCCGACGCCGCCGAACTGATCGCCCGTTACCCGCACTCCCGCTCCGCGCTGCTGCCGCTGCTGCACCTGGTGCAGGCCGAGGAGGGCTACGTCTCGGCGACCGGAATCCGGTTCTGCGCCGAGCAGTTGGGCCTCACCACCGCCGAGGTCACCGCGGTCGCCACCTTCTACACCATGTACCGGCGCCGCCCGGCCGGCGAGTACCACGTCGGGGTGTGCACCAACACGCTGTGCGCGGTGCTCGGCGGCGACCAGATCTTCGACGAGCTGAAGCAGCACCTGGAGATCGAGAACAACCGCACCACCGAGGACGGCGCGATCTCGATCGAGCGGATCGAGTGCAACGCGGCCTGCGACTACGCGCCCGTGGTGATGGTGAACTGGGAGTTCTTCGACAACCAAACCCCGGAATCCGCACGGGAGTTGGTGGACCGGCTGCGCGCGGGCGAGGAAGTCCGGCCGACCCGCGGCGCGAAGCTCTGCTCGTTCAAGGAGACCTCCCGGATCCTGGCCGGCTTCGCCGACGAACGCGAGGGCGCGGTCGACGAGTCCGGCGCCGGCGGCGCGCCCTCGCTGGCCGGCCTGCGGCTGGCCAAGGGCGAGGCACTGCCCGGCACCCCGGGCGCCAAGGTGGTCTCCCCCCGGCACGAAGGGACGGAAGCGTGATGACCTCCGCCGAGCCGGCCGAGAAGCTGCTCTCCCCCGTCCTCTCCGCGTCCTGGGACGACCACCGCCCCTGGACGCTCGAAACCTACCGCCGGCACGGCGGCTACGACGGCCTGCGGGCCGCCCTGGCGATGGCCCCGGACGACGTGATCGCCCTGGTCAAGGACTCCGGCCTGCGCGGCCGCGGCGGCGCCGGCTTCCCCACCGGCATGAAGTGGCAGTTCATCCCGCAGAACGACGGCAAACCGCACTACCTGGTGGTCAACGCCGACGAGTCCGAGCCGGGCACCTGCAAGGACATCCCGCTGCTGTTCGCCAACCCGCACGCACTGATCGAGGGCATGGCGATCGCCTCGTACGCGATCCGCTGCAACCACGCCTTCATCTACCTGCGCGGTGAGGTCGTTCCGGTGCTGCGCCGCCTCCACGCCGCCGTCGCCGAGGCGTACCGGGCCGGGTTCCTCGGCAAGGACGCCCTCGGCGAGGGCATCGACCTGGACATCACCGTGCACGCGGGCGCCGGCGCGTACATCTGCGGCGAGGAGACCGCGCTGCTGGACTCGCTGGAGGGCCGCCGCGGCCAGCCCCGGCTGCGCCCGCCGTTCCCGGCGATCGCCGGCCTGTACGCCTGCCCGACGGTGGTCAACAACGTCGAGTCGATCGCCTCGGTGCCGCCGATCCTGGCCCGCGGCAAGGACTGGTTCAAGTCGCTGGGCACCGAGAAGTCGCCCGGCTTCACGCTGTACTCGCTGTCCGGGCACGTCACCAACCCCGGCCAGTACGAGGCCCCGCTCGGCATCACGCTCCGCCAGCTGCTGGAGATGTCCGGCGGCGTCCGGTCCGGGCACCGGCTCAAGTTCTGGACGCCGGGCGGCTCGTCCACCCCGATGTTCACCGACGAGCACCTCGACGTCCCGCTCGACTACGAGGGCGTCGGCGCGGCCGGCTCGATGCTCGGCACCAAGGCCCTGCAGGTGTTCGACGAGACCACCTGCGTGGTGCGGGCGGTCACCCGGTGGACCGAGTTCTACGCCCACGAGTCCTGCGGCAAGTGCACCCCCTGCCGGGAGGGCACCTACTGGCTGGTCCAGCTGCTGAAGCGGATCGAGGCCGGTCAGGGCGTGCCCGGCGACCTGGAGAAGCTGCTGGACATTGCCGACAACATCAACGGCAAGTCCTTCTGCGCGCTGGGCGACGGCGCCGCCAGCCCGATCGTCTCCTCGCTGCAGCACTTCCGCGCCGAGTACGAGCAGCACATCAACGAGCACCGCTGCCCGTTCGACCCGGCGGCCTCCACCGTCTGGGCCGACCAGGCCTCCGTCCACGAGTCCGCCACCGAGAGGGAGGTGCACGCGTGACGGTCACAGAGCCTTCGTCCACCCGGACCGAGCTGGTCACGCTCACCATCGACGGCGTCGAAGTCAGCGTCCCCAAGGGCACGTTGGTGATCCGCGCCGCCGAGCAGATCGGCACCCAGATCCCGCGCTTCTGCGACCACCCGCTGCTCGACCCCGCCGGGGCGTGCCGCCAGTGCATCGTGGAGGTCGAGGGGCAGCGCAAGCCGGTCGCCTCCTGCACCATCCCGGTCGCCGAGGGCATGGTGGTGCGCACCCAGCTGTCCTCGCCGGTCGCCGAGAAGGCGCAGCGCGGCGTGATGGAACTGCTGCTGATCAACCACCCGCTGGACTGCCCGGTCTGCGACAAGGGCGGCGAGTGCCCGCTGCAGAACCAGGCGATGTCCACCGGCGACGCGGAGTCCCGGTTCGAGGGGGTCAAGCGGACGTACGAGAAGCCGATCCCGCTCTCCACCCAGGTGCTGCTGGACCGGGAGCGGTGCGTGCTGTGCGCGCGCTGCACCCGGTTCTCGCAGCAGATCGCCGGTGACCCGTTCATCGACCTGGTCGAGCGCGGCGCGCTCCAGCAGGTCGGCACCGGCGTGGACCAGCCGCTGGACTCGTACTTCTCCGGCAACACCATCCAGATCTGCCCGGTCGGCGCGCTCACCTCCGCCGCCTACCGGTTCCGCTCCCGCCCGTTCGACCTGGTGTCCTCCCCGTCCGTGTGCGAGCACTGCTCGGCGGGCTGCGGGCAGCGCACCGACCACCGGCGCGGCAAGGTGCTGCGGCGGCTGGCCGGCAACGAGCCGGAGGTCAACGAGGAGTGGGACTGCGACAAGGGCCGGTTCGCGTTCCGCTACGCCCAGCAGCGGGACCGTTTCACCTCGCCGATGGTCCGCCAGGACGGCGAACTCGTCGCCGTGTCCTGGCCGGAGGCGCTCGCCAAGGCCGCCGAGGGGCTGCGCGGCAAGCGGGCCGCGGCGCTGGCCGGTGGCCGGGTCACCGTCGAGGACGCCTACGGCTGGGGCAAGTTCGCGCGGCTCGCGCTCGGCACCAACGACGTCGACTTCCGGGCCCGCCCGCACAGCGGCGAGGAGGCCGAGTTCCTGGCCGCGGTCGTCGCCGGGCACGGCACGGACGTGGACGGCGGCGGCGTGACGTACCGCGAGCTGGAGGCCGCACCGGCCGTGCTGCTGGCCGGACTCGAGGCCGAGGAGGAGGTGCCGATCGTCTTCCTGCGGCTGCGCAAGGCCAACCGGGCGAGCGGGCTGCGGGTGTTCTCGATCGCCTCGCACGCCAGCCGCGGCCTCGCCAAGCTGCACGGCGCGCTGCTGCCCGCCGCCCCCGGCACCGAGGCCGAGTGGCTCGGCGCGCTCGCGGGCGACGAGGTGCTCGCCGACGACGCGGGACGCTGCGCCGACGCGCTGCGCTCCCCGGGCGCGGTGATCCTGGTCGGCGAACGGCTCGCCCAGACCGCCGGCGGCCTGACCGCCGCGCTGCGCCTGGCGCACACCACCGGGGCGAAGCTCGCCTGGGTGCCGCGCCGGGCCGGCGAGCGCGGCGCGGTCGAGTCGGGCGTCCTGCCCGGGCTGCTGCCCGGCGGCCGGGCCGTCGAGGTGCCCGCCGCCCGTGCCGAGGCCGCCGCGCACTGGGGCGTCGACGAGCTGCCCGCCGCCCCCGGCCGGGACACCGGCCGGATCCTGGCCGCCGCCGCCGAGGGCGAGCTGGACGCGCTGGTGATCGGCGGCGTCGGCCTGGACGACCTGCCGGATCCGGCGCTCGCCGAACAGGCCCTGGAGCGCGCGGAGTTCGTGCTCTCGCTGGAGCTGCGCCCGTCCGCCGTGACGGCGCACGCCGATGTGGTGCTGCCGGTCGCCGCCGTCGCCGAGAAGGCCGGCACCTTCCTGGACTGGGAGGGCCGGGTGCGGATGTTCGAACCGGCCATCAAGCCCGACCAGCTGATGGGCCGGCACCTGCACGCGGACGTCCGGGTGCTGTCGATGGTCGCGGACGCGCTGGAGCGGCCGATCGGCCTGCCCGACGTCCGGGCGGCCCGGCTGGAGCTGGACCGTTTCGCCCCCTGGCAGGGCGACCGCCCGGCCGAGCCCGCCGCGCACCCCGCCGCGCTGCCCCGCCCCGTCACCGGGCAGGCCGTGCTGGCCGGGCACCGGATGCTGCTCGACAACGGCTCGCTGCAGGACGGCGACGAGCACCTGGCCGGCACCCGGCACCCGGTGGTGGCCCGGCTGTCCGCCGCCACCGCCGCCGAGATCGGCGCCACCGGCGCGCTGCTGCGGATCTCCGGCCCGGCCGGGTCGCTGACCCTGCCGCTGGAGGTCACCGACGCGATGCCGGACCGCACGGTCTGGCTGCCGCTCAACTCGACGCCCGGCGGCGGCGTGCACCGCACGCTCGGCACCACGCTCGGCCACCTGGTCACCATCGCCCCGGCGGAGGAATCATGCTGAGTCTTGCCGCGGAGCAGCCCAGGATGGTCGCTGCCGCGTACGACACCCTCGGCTACTTCGGCCGCGACCCGTGGTGGCTGGTGCTGCTGAAGGCGGTGTTCTGCTTCGCCTTCCTGGTGCTGACGGTGCTGATCGCGATCGTCTGGGAGCGCAAGGTCGTCGCCTGGATGCAGTTGCGGATCGGCCCCAACCGGCACGGGCCGTGGGGGCTGCTCCAGTCGCTGGCCGACGGTGTGAAGCTGGCGCTGAAGGAAGACCTGGTGGTCAAGGGCGCCGACAAGGCGGTCTACCTGCTGGCGCCGATCGTCGCGGCGATCCCCGCGTTCATGGCGTTCGCGGTGATCCCGTTCGGCCCGGCCGGCAACGAGGTGTCGATCTTCGGCACCCGCACCCCGCTCCAGCTCACCGACCTGCCGATCGCGCTGCTGTACATCCTGGCCACCGCCTCGGTGGGCATCTACGGCATCGTGCTGGCGGGCTGGTCGTCCGGCTCGACGTACCCGCTGCTCGGCGGTATCCGCTCGTCCGCCCAGATGATCAGCTACGAGATCGCGATGGGCCTGTCGTTCGCGGCGGTGTTCATCTACTCGGGCTCGATGTCGACCTCGGAGATCGTCTCCTCGCAGCAGCCGACCTGGTTCGCGGTGCTGCTGCCGGTGTCGTTCATCGTCTACATCATCGCCATGGTCGGCGAGACCAACCGCGCCCCGTTCGACCTCCCGGAGGCCGAGGGCGAGCTGGTCGGCGGCTTCAACACCGAGTACTCCTCGCTGAAGTTCGCGATGTTCATGCTGGCCGAGTACGTCAACATGGTCACCGTCTCGGCGGTCGCCTCGACGCTGTTCCTCGGCGGCTGGCGGGCCCCGTGGCCGATCTCCACCTTCTGGGAGGGCGCCAACCACGGCTGGTGGCCGATGCTGTGGATCGTGCTGAAGATCCAGCTGCTGCTGTTCTTCTTCATCTGGCTGCGCGGCACGCTGCCCCGGCTGCGCTACGACCAATTCATGAGGCTCGGCTGGAAGGTGCTGATCCCGGTCTCCCTGGTGTGGCTGGTGATGGTGTCCGCGGTGCGGGCGCTGCGCAACGAGGGCTACGACTTCACCAAGGTGCTGCTGTACGTGGGCGCCCCGCTGGCGGCGATCCTGCTGATCGCGCTGGTGGCGGACGTGGTCCGGAGGAAGCCCGCGGAGCCGCCCGCCGCCGCCCCGCCCGAGGCGTTCGACCCGATGGCCGGCGGCTACCCGGTGCCGCCGCTGCCCGGTCAGGAACTGCCGCCCGTCCCGCGCCGCCGTCGCCGGAACCCGCAACTCCAGGACGCCCTCAACGGGGCCGACCATTCCGAAGGGAGCTGAGCCCCACCATGTCTGACGAATCCTCGGAGAAGTCGGTCCTCGGGCCGGCCGCCGGCTTCGGCGTGACCTTCAAGGCCATGTTCAAGAAGCGGCTCACCGAGCAGTACCCGGAGTACAAGAAGCCCACCGCTCCGCGCTTCCACGGCCGCCACCAGCTGAACCGGCACCCGGACGGCCTGGAGAAGTGCATCGGCTGCGAGCTGTGCGCCTGGGCCTGCCCGGCCGACGCGATCTACGTCGAGGGCGCCGACAACCGCGACGAGGAGCGGTACTCGCCCGGCGAACGCTACGGCGCGGTCTACCAGATCAACTACGCCCGCTGCATCCTGTGCGGGCTGTGCATCGAGGCCTGCCCGACCCGGGCGCTCACCATGACCAACGAGTACGAGCTCGCCGACTCCACCCGGCAGGACCTGATCTTCACCAAGGAGCAGCTGCTGGTCGGGCTGACCGAGGGCATGGTCGACTCGCCGCACGCGATCTACCCCGGCGCCGACGAGGGCGCCTACTACCGGGGCGAGATCACCGGCGCCGCGCCGGGCACCGTGCAGCAGGAGAAGCACGCGCGCGACAAGGAGGCGCAGTCATGACCTCCACCGGCGAGGCCGTGCAGTTCTGGGTGCTGGCCGTGATCGCGGTCGGCGGGGCGCTCGGCATGCTGCTGATGAAGAAGGCGGTGCATTCGGCGCTCTGCCTGGCCGCCACCATGCTGTCGCTGGCGGTCTGCTACCTGGCGCAGGGCGCGGTGTTCCTGGGCGTGGTGCAGATCGTGGTGTACACCGGCGCGATCATGATGCTGTTCCTGTTCGTGGTGATGCTGGTCGGCGTCTCCTCGGCGGACTCGTTGAAGGAGCAGCTGAAGGGCCAGCGGATCGCCGCCGTGCTGTGCGGCGTGGGCTTCGGCGTGCTGCTGATCGCCGGCCTGGCGAACGCGAAGCTGTCGCACTTCACCGGCCTGTCCGAGGCGAACGCCGAGGGCAACGTGCAGGGCCTGGCGAAGCTGATCTTCACCAAGTACGTCTGGGCGTTCGAGGTGACGGGCGCGCTGCTGATCACCGCGGCGATCGGCGCGATGGTGCTGACCCACCGCGAGAGGATCCGCGAGCGCCTGACGCAGCGTCAACTCGCCGCGCAGCGCGTCAAGGACAACATCCAGGTGCCGCCGCTGCCCGCCCCCGGCGTGTACGCCCGGCACAACGCGGTGGACGTCCCGGCGCTGCTGCCCGACGGCACCGTCGCCGAGGACTCGGTGATGGGCACCCTGCGCGAGCGCGGCCAGATCCGCGACGTCAGCCAGGAGATGCTGGAGCGGATGGCCGAGCTGGAGGAGAGCACCGCCGACTGGCTCGGCCGGCCGTCCTCCGCCCGTCCGAAGGTCACCGGACCCCGCCAGGCGCTGGAGACCGTGCCGACCCCGACCAAGGAGGAGGCGGAGTGAACCCGGTCAACTACCTGTACCTCGCCGCGCTGCTGTTCACCATCGGCGCCTCCGGCGTGCTGATCCGGCGCAACGCGATCGTGCTGTTCATGTGCGTGGAGCTGATGCTGAACGCCTCGAACCTGGCGCTGGTCACCTTCTCCCGGCTGCACGGCAACCTGGACGGCCAGATCCTCGCGTTCTTCACCATGGTGGTCGCGGCGGCCGAGGTCGTGGTCGGCCTCGCCATCATCATCGCCATCTTCCGGACCAGGCACTCCGCTTCGGTCGACGACAGCAACCTGATGAAGCTGTAGGCGGAGGGCCCTTCAGTGAACTCTCTCATTCCGCTGCTGGTCGCGGCGCCGCTGGCCGGCGCTGCCCTGCTGCTGCTCGGCGGACGGGCCCTGGACCGGTTCGGGCACTGGATCGCGACCGCACTCGCGGCGCTGTCCTTCGCCTTCGGCCTCGCCCTGTTCGCGGACATGCTCGGTCGCGACACCGCGCACCGGGCCGTGATCGAGCGGCTGTACACCTGGATCCCGGTGGACGGCTTCCGGGCCGACATCGCCTTCCAGCTCGACCAACTGTCCATCACCTTCGTGCTGTTGATCACCGGCGTCGGCAGCCTGATCCACCTGTACTCGGTGGGTTACATGGCGCACGACGAGCGCCGCCGCCGGTTCTTCGGCTACCTGAACCTGTTCCTGGCCGCCATGCTGATCCTGGTGCTGGCCGACAACTACCTTCTGCTGTACCTCGGTTGGGAGGGCGTGGGTCTCGCGTCGTACCTGCTGATCGGGTTCTGGCAGCACAAGCCGAGCGCCGCGACGGCCGCCAAGAAGGCGTTCATCGTCAACCGGGTCGGCGACATGGGCCTGTCCATCGCGATCATGCTGATGTTCGCGGAGTTCGGCTCGTTCACCTTCGGCCCGGTGTTCGGCGCGGCGGACGAGGCGAGCCAGGGCAAGCTCACCGCGATCGCGCTGATGCTGCTGCTCGCCGCCTGCGGCAAGTCCGCCCAGGTGCCGCTGCAGTCCTGGCTGGGCGACGCGATGGAGGGCCCGACCCCGGTCTCCGCGCTGATCCACGCCGCCACCATGGTCACCGCCGGCGTCTACCTGATCACCCGCTCCGCGGCGATCTTCGACCTGGCCCCCGACGCGCAGCTGGTCGTCGTGGTGGTCGGCGCGGTGACGCTGCTGTTCGGTGCGATCGTCGGTTGCGCGAAGGACGACATCAAGAAGGCGCTGGCCGGCTCGACCATGTCGCAGATCGGCTACATGATCATGGCGGCCGGCCTCGGCCCGATCGGCTACGCCTTCGCGATCATGCACCTGGTCACCCACGGCTTCTTCAAGGCCGGGCTGTTCCTCGGCGCCGGGTCGGTCATGCACGGCATGAACGACGAGGTGAACATGCGGCACTACGGCGGCCTGCGGAAGTACATGCCGGTCACCTTCGCCACCTTCGGCCTCGGCTACCTGGCGATCATCGGCTTCCCCGGTCTGTCCGGCTTCTTCTCCAAGGACAAGATCATCGAGGCGGCGTTCGCGAAGGGCGGCACCGAGGGCTGGATCCTCGGCCTGTGCGCCCTGACCGGCGCGGCCGTCACCGCGTTCTACATGACCCGGGTGATGGTGCTGACCTTCTTCGGCGAGAAGCGCTGGCAGCCCGACGCGGACGGCAACGAGCCGCACCCGCACGAGTCGCCGAAGACCATGACCATCCCGATGATCGTGCTGGCCTTCGGCTCGGTGTTCGCCGGCGGGCTGTTCGCCTTCGGCAGCTCCTTCCTGCACTGGCTGGAGCCCGTCACCGGCCACGAGGAGGGCCACTCCCCGCTCGCGCCGATCGTCGTCACCGCGCTCACCACCGTGTGCATGCTGGCCGGCGTCGGCCTGGCCTGGCTGATGTACGGCCGCAGCCCCGTCCCGGTGCAGCCGCCGGTCGGCTCGCTGCTCACCCGGGCCGCCCGCCGCGACCTGCTGCAGGACGACTTCAACCACGCCGTCCTGGTCCGGCCCGGCTCGGCGCTCGCCGCCACCCTGGTCTGGTTCGACAGCAGGGGCCTGGACGGCTTCGTCAACGGCCTGGCCGCCGCCATCGGCGGCCTGTCCGGCCGGCTGCGCCGGATCCAGACCGGATACGTCCGGACGTACGCGCTCTCCATGTTCGGCGGCACGCTGGTGCTGGTCGCCTCCACTCTCCTGATGAGGTCGGTCTGATGAGCTACCTCCTCTCCGCCACCTGTGCCGTCCCGGCCGCCGGAGCAGTGCTCACCGCTGCCCTCCCGGCCGGCACCAGCGAGTCCCGGCGGCGCACCACCAAGGCCGTCGCGCTCGCCGTCTCGGCGGCCACCCTGGGCCTGGCGATCGCGGTCGCCGCCTCCTTCGAACCCGACGGCCCCCGTTACCAGTTGACCGAGTCCTACAGCTGGATCAGGTCCTTCGGGATCAACTTCTCGCTCGGCGCGGACGGCATCGGCACCGTGCTGGCCCTGCTCACCGCCGTGCTGGTGCCGCTGGTGATGCTGGCCGGCTGGCACGACGCGGACCCGGCGGCGCCCGAGGGCTCCTTCGAGTCCAAGCGCCGCACCCAGGGCTTCTTCGCCCTGATCCTCGCCGTCGAGGCGATGGTGCTGGTGTCCTTCCTGGCCACCGACGTGTTCGTGTTCTACGTGTTCTTCGAAGCCATGCTGATCCCGATGTACTTCCTGATCGGCGGCTTCGGCGACCGGGCCGGCGGACCGGAGTCGGCCCGCCAACGTTCCTACGCGGCAGTCAAGTTCCTGCTGTACAACCTGCTCGGCGGGCTGGTCATGCTGGCCGCCGTGATCGGCCTGTACGTGGTGGCCGCGGACCAGGGGCTGGCGACGTTCAGCCTGCCCGCGCTGACCGACGCGATCTCCTCCGGCAAGCTGGTGATCGACCCGACCGCGCAGCGCGCGCTGTTCCTCGGCTTCTTCTTCGCCTTCGCGGTGAAGGCCCCGATGTGGCCGCTGCACACCTGGCTGCCGAACGCGATGGGAGAGTCCACCGCCGGAACCGCCGTGCTGATCACGGCAGTTGTCGACAAGGTCGGCACCTTCGCGATGCTCCGGTTCTGCCTCGGCCTGTTCCCGGACGCCTCGAAGACCTTCGCCCCGGCGATCCTGGTGCTGTCGCTGATCGGCATCGTCTACGGCGCGCTGGTCGCGATCGCACAGAAGGACATCAAGCGGCTGGTCGCCTACGCGTCCATCTCGCACTTCGGGTTCATCATCATGGGCATCTTCGCGATGACCAGCCAGGGCCAGTCCGGCGCCACCCTCTACATGGTCAACCACGGCATCTCCACCGCCGCGTGGATGCTGGTCGCGGGCTTCCTGATCTCCCGCCGCGGCTCGCGCCTGATCGCCGACTACGGCGGCGTGCAGAAGGTCGCCCCCGTGCTGGCCGGGACGTTCCTGATCGGCGGACTCGCCACCCTGTCACTGCCCGGGATGGCCCCGTTCGTCAGTGAATTCCTGGTCCTGGTCGGCACGTTCACCCGCTACCCGGTGATCGGCATCATCGCCACCTTCGGCATCGTGCTGGCCGCGCTGTACGCGTTGATGCTGTACCAGCGCACCATGACCGGCCCGGTGAAGGACTCCGTGCAGGGCATGCCCGACCTGAAGGCCCGTGAACTCGCCGTCGTCGCCCCGCTGGTGGCCCTCACCCTGCTGCTCGGCGTCTACCCGCAGCCGCTCACCAGGATGGTGAACCCGGCCGTCAACGACACCCTCAGCCAGGTCCACCGGATCGATCCCGCGCCCGCCCACCCGGTGGCCGCCACCAACGGAGGTGAGCAGAAGTGATCGCCACCCACGCGCTGGCCGCCGCCGGCGGCAACAGTCCGAGCATCCCCGCCCCGCACATTGAGTACGGTCAACTCTCGCCGATGCTCGTGGTGTTCGGCGCCGCCCTGGCCGGCGTCCTGGCCGAGGCGTTCCTGCCGCGCCGGCTGCGCGCCTCCGCCCAGCTGGGCATCTCCCTGGTCGGCCTGGTCGGCGGGTTCGTCGCCGTGGTGGTGCTCGCCGCCCAGGGCCACGCCTCCACCAGGGCCGGGCTGTTGGCGATGGGCTCGGTCGCCATCGACGGCCCCGCGCTGTTCCTGCAGGGCGTCATCCTGCTGACCGCCGTCCTCGCCGTCCTCACCTACGCCGAGGGCCGCCTGGAGCCACGCATCAACGGCCACCGGATCGACGCGTTCACCGCGCAGGCCGCCGCCGTCCCCGGCGGCGAGCAGGAACGCGAGGCCACCCGCGAGGGCCTGCGGACCACCGAGATCTACCCGCTCACCCTGTTCGCGGTCGGCGGCATGCTGCTCTTCCCCGCCTCCAACGACCTGCTGACCATGTTCGTGGCACTCGAAGTGCTGTCCCTGCCGCTGTACTTGATGTGCGCGATCGCCCGGCGCCGCCGCCTGCTCTCGCAGGAGGCCGCCGTCAAGTACTTCCTGCTCGGCGCCTTCGCCTCCGCGTTCTTCCTGTTCGGCACCGCCCTGCTGTACGGCTACGCGGGCACCCTCCGGCTCGGCGAGATCGCCGACGTGGTCTCCGGCGTCGCCCCCGTCACCCCCGCACTCGCCGTCACCACCCGGAACGACGCGCTGCTGCTGATCGGCCTGGCCATGCTCGCCGTCGGCCTGCTGTTCAAGGTCGGCGCGGTGCCGTTCCACTCCTGGACGCCGGACGTCTACCAGGGCGCGCCCACCCCCGTCACCGGGTTCATGGCCGCCGCCACCAAGACCGCCGCGTTCGGCGCGACACTGCGGCTGTTCTACGTCGCCTTCCCCGGCATCCGCTGGGACTGGCGGCCCGTCCTGTGGGGCGTGGCGATCCTCACCATGGTGGTCGGCGCGATCCTGGCCGTCACCCAGCAGGACGTGAAGCGCCTGCTCGCCTACTCCTCGGTCGCGCACGCCGGCTTCATCCTCACCGGCCTGATCGCCACCGACCGGCGCGGCGTCGCGGCCGTCCTCTTCTACCTGCTGGCCTACTCCTTCGTCACCCTCGGCGCGTTCGCCGTGGTCACCCTGGTGCGCGATTCCAAGGGCGAAGCCACCCACCTGTCCCACTGGGCCGGACTGGGCCGCCGCTCGCCGCTGCTCGCCGCGGTGTTCGCCCTGTTCCTGCTGGCCTTCGCGGGCATCCCGCTCACCTCCGGCTTCACCGGCAAGTTCGCCGTCTTCCAGGCCGCGGCGGGTGGCGGAGCCACCCCGCTGGTCATCGTCGGTGTGCTGTCCTCCGCGATCGCCGCCTTCTTCTACATCCGCGTCATCGTCCTGATGTTCTTCTCCGACCCCCAGCCCTCCGGCCCCGCGGTCGCCGTCCCCAGCGCCCTCACCGCCACCACCATCGCCTTCGGCGTCCTGGTCACCCTGGGCCTGGGCCTGCTCCCGCAGTACTTCCTCGACCTGGCCACCAAGGCCTCGGTCTTCATCCGCTGACCTTCCGCTTCGCGATCCGGCCCCCGCCACCACCCGGCGGGGGCCGGACTGCTGTTCGGAGGGTGAACGACGCGACGGTGAACCGATTCGGCAGCCATTGGCCGCCATAGGGTCGGCTCATAAACTGGGCACAGGAGGTGACCATGACTGCCGAACCGATCGACTGGACGTCCCCGCCCTCGGGAGGCTGGACCTACGACCAGGTCAAGGACCTCGATCTGCCCTTCGAGTTCGAGCTGGTGGATGGGGCGATCGTGGTCCGCGGTATGACCAAGCAGTGGCACGATTCCGTGCGGGACAAGCTGTACGTGGCACTCGAGCTCGCTCGGCACGATCCGTACGAAGCCAATTCCGAACGCTGCGTCATGGTCGACCCCTACAACGTGCCCAAGCCCGACGCGATCGTCTTCGACCGCCGCGGGCTCGACTTCTTCACCCTGGAGTGCGTCCCCGTTTCGGCCGTCGCGCTGGCCGTCGAGGTGGTCTCCCACGGTTCGCGCAGCGACGACCGCTTCCGTAAGCCCGGAATGTACGCCGAGGCGGGGATCCCGTTCTTCTGGCGGGTCGAGCGCGGCGAGGACGGCGACCCCGTGGTCTACGAGTTCCACCTGGACGAGGAGACCGGGGTGTACGCCCCCGCGCCGGGAGTGGCTGTGCACCACGGCAAGTTGATCACCGCCGTGCCGTTCCCGGTCGAACTCGACCTCACCCGGATCGTTCCGCGCTGACCTGCGCTCCCTGCGCCCGGCACCGCCCCGGCCCCGCCACCAGCGGCGGAAGGGCCCATGCCCGTGCAGTGATCCACTCGGGACCGGATACGCTGCCTTGTATGTGCATCGGCGGCGCTGAGGGACCGGCCCGCTGGATCGACCAGGGACAGGAGTGGTCAGCGTGACCGTCGTGGGGCCCTTCGGGCTGAGCGTGCAGGACCGCGATCTGACCCGCGACGTCCAGGCCGGGATGGAGGCCGTGGAGGCCGCCCTGATCGAGGCCGTCAAGTGCGACGTGCCCTTCATCACGGTGACCGCCAGCCACCTCATCGAGGCCGGGGGGAAGCGGTTCAGGCCGCTGCTGGTGATGCTCGCCGCCCAGTTCGGCGACCCCGGCGCGCCCGGGGTGGTGCCGTCCGCGGTGGTGGTCGAACTGACCCACCTCGCGACGCTGTACCACGACGACGTGATGGACGAGGCCCCCGTGCGGCGCGGCGCGCCCAGCGCCAACAGCCGCTGGGACAACTCGGTCGCCATCCTCACCGGCGACTTCCTGTTCTCCCGCGCCTCCCAGGTGCTCTCCGGCCTCGGCCCCGACGCCGTCCGGGTCCAGGCCGACGCGTTCGAACGGCTGGTCACCGGCCAGATCCTGGAGACCGTCGGGCCGAGCCCCGAGGACGACCCGCTGAGCCACTACCTGGACGTGCTGTCCGGCAAGACCGGCTCGCTGATCGCCGTCTCCTGCCGCTTCGGCGCGCTGATGGCCGGCGCCGAACCGTGGATCGTCGACCTGCTCACCCAGTACGGCGAGCGGATCGGCACCGCGTTCCAGCTCGCCGACGACGTCCTCGACATCGCCAGCGACGGCGACGAGTCCGGCAAGACCCCCGGCACCGACCTGCGCGAAGGCGTCCCCACGCTGCCGGTCCTGCTGCTGCGTCAGATGCCCGTAGACCCGGCCGACCCCGAGGACGTCCGGCTGCGCGAGCTCCTCGACACCGATCTGGCGTCCGACGACGCCGCCCACGCGGAAGCGCTGCGCCTGCTGCGCCGGCACCCGGCGCTGGAGCGGGCCCGCCGCGAGACGCTGCGCTACGCCGAGGAGGCACGGGCGCTGCTGGGCCCGCTGCCGGACGGGCCGGCGAAGGCGGCGTTGCAGGATCTGTGCGACACGGTGGCCATCCGCACGATGTAGCGGCTCCGAAGCGGGAGGCGCCCCACCGCAAGATCGCGACGCGGGACAATGGCTTGCATGTGGACGCGACCTGACCGTTGCGTCGGCGCTTGTCGCGCAGTTCTCCCCCAGCCCTGGCGGGCCGGGAGGTACCCCCACGCGCCCCTGGATTCGCACCCGCCAGCTTTCGCGCCCGCCGGCCTTTGCGCCCGCTAGGGTTCGTCTCATGTTGCGTGTGGTGATCGCCGAGGATTCCGTGCTGCTCCGGGAGGGGCTGACGCGGTTGCTGACGGACCGGGGGATGGAGGTCGTGGCGGGGGTCGGTGACGGGGAGGCGCTGTTGCGGGCGGTGGACGGCCTGCACGGGGAGGGCTCGTTGCCGGATGTGGTGGTGGCGGATGTGCGGATGCCGCCGACGCACACCGATGAGGGGGTGCGGGCGTGTGTGGAGTTGCGCAAGCGGCACCCGCAGCTGGGTGTGCTGGTGCTGTCGCAGCACGTGGAGGAGCAGTACGCGGGTGAGCTGCTGGCGGGTTCGACCCGCGGGGTGGGGTACCTGCTGAAGGACCGGGTCGCCGAGGTGCGGGAGTTCGTGGATGCGGTGACCCGGGTCGCGGAGGGCGGTACGGCGCTGGACCCGGAGGTGGTGCAGCAGTTGCTGAGCCGCAGCCGGCAGGTGGACACGCTGGCGAACCTGACGCCCCGTGAGCGCGAGGTGCTGGGGCTGATGGCGGAGGGCCGGACCAACGCGGCGATAGCCAAGCAACTGGTGGTGTCCGACGGTGCGGTCGAGAAGCATGTGTCGAACATCTTCCAGAAATTGCGTTTGGGTCCGAGCCAGGAGGATCACCGGCGGGTTCTCGCGGTGCTGGCGTATCTGGAGTCCTGACCGGCCCGTCAACCCGCGGTGGCGGTCTTCGCGAGTTCCCTTCCACCGGTGCTCTGCCCGCTTAGGATTCCCTTGGTGCGCCAGGCGGACGGGGCACACGGCTCACGCCCGCTGCTGGCTCCCCTTCGAGGAGGTCCGCGGCAGTGACCAGTCAGGTCGATCAGTCAGAGGCAGTGGACGGCCCGGGCGGCGAGCGCCGGTCGGGTCCGGCCTCGGCCCGGTCGGGGCCGCAGGGCGGGTCCGGGCGGGTGGCCAAGCCGATTCGGCGGTTGGACCGGGTGATCATCCGGTTCGCGGGTGACTCGGGCGACGGTATGCAGCTCACCGGCGACCGGTTCACCTCGGAGACGGCGGCGTTCGGCAACGACCTGTCCACGCTGCCGAACTTCCCGGCGGAGATCCGTGCCCCCGCAGGCACCCTGCCGGGTGTGTCGAGCTTCCAGCTGCACTTCGCGGACCACGACATCCTGACGCCCGGCGACGCCCCCGACGTGCTGGTGGCGATGAACCCGGCGGCGCTGAAGGCGAACCTGCCGGACCTGCCGGCCGGCGCCGAGATCATCGTCAACACGGACGAGTTCACCAAGCGGGCGCTGGCGAAGGTCGGCTACGACAAGGACCCGCTGGCGGACGGTTCGCTGGAGTCGTTCCGGCTGCACCCAGTGCCGCTGACCACGCTGACGCTGGAGGCGCTGAAGGACAGCGGCCTGGCGCGCAAGGACGCCGAGCGGGCGAAGAACATGTTCGCGCTGGGCCTGCTGTCCTGGATGTACCACCGGCCGACCCACGGCACCGAGCTGTTCCTGCGGCAGAAGTTCGCGAAGAAGCCGCAGATCGCCGAGGCGAACGTGGCCGCGTTCCGGGCGGGCTGGAACTTCGGCGAGACCACCGAGGACTTCGCGGTCTCCTACGAGGTCCCGCCGGCCAAGCTGCCGGCCGGCACGTACCGGAACATCTCGGGGAACCTGGCGCTGTCGTACGGCCTGGTCGCGGCGGGGGAGCGGTCCGGGCTGCCGGTGTTCCTCGGCTCGTACCCGATCACCCCGGCCTCGGACATCCTGCACGAGCTGTCGAAGCACAAGAACTTCGGCGTGCGAACCTTCCAGGCCGAGGACGAGATCGCCGGTATCGGCGCGGCGCTCGGCGCGGCGTTCGGCGGCGCGCTGGGCGTGACCACCACCTCCGGCCCGGGCGTGGCGCTGAAGTCGGAGACCATCGGTCTGGCGGTGTCGCTGGAACTGCCGCTGCTGGTGGTCGACATCCAGCGCGGCGGCCCGTCCACCGGCCTGCCGACCAAGACCGAGCAGGCGGACCTGCTGCAGGCGATGTTCGGCCGCAACGGCGAGGCCCCGGTGCCGATCGTCGCCCCCGCGACGCCCGCCGAGTGCTTCGACGCCGCGCTCGACGCCGCCCGGATCGCGCTCACCTACCGCACCCCGGTGTTCCTGCTCTCCGACGGCTACCTGGCCAACGGCTCCGAGCCGTGGAAGATCCCGGAGATCGACGAACTGCCGGACCTGCGCGTGGAGTTCGCCACCGAGCCGAACGGCCCCGACGGCACCTTCCGCCCCTACCAGCGCGACCCGCACACCCTCGCCCGCCCCTGGGCGGTGCCCGGCACCCCCGGCCTGGAGCACCGGATCGGCGGCATCGAGAAGCAGGACGGCACCGGCAACATCTCCTACGACCCGGCCAACCACGACTTCATGGTCCGCACCCGGCAGGCCAAGGTGGACGGCATCGAGGTGCCGGACGTCGAGGTCGACGACCCGAGCGGCGAGGCCCGGGTCCTGGTGCTCGGCTGGGGCTCCACCTACGGCCCGATCACCGCCGCGGTGCGCCGGGTCCGGGCCGACGGCGGCCAGGTCGCCCAGGCCCACCTGCGCCACCTCAACCCGTTCCCGGCCAACCTCGGCACGGTGCTGCGCCGGTACGAGCGGGTGATCGTTCCCGAGATGAACCTCGGGCAGCTCGCCCTGCTGCTGCGCGCGAAGTACCTCGTGGACGCGCAGTCCTACAACCAGGTGCGCGGCCTGCCGTTCAAGGCCGCCCAACTCGCCGACGTGCTGCACGCGGCGATCGGCACGCTCGACGCGGAGGCGACCCGATGACCGACTTCCCCGCCCTGCGGCTCGTCCCGAAGGCCGACGGCCCGCAGTCCGCGAAGGACTTCAAGACCGACCAGGAAGTGCGCTGGTGCCCCGGCTGCGGCGACTACGCGATCCTGGCCGCCGTCCAGTCCTTCATGCCGGAGCTCGGCATCCGCCGGGAGAACACCGTCTTCGTCTCCGGCATCGGCTGCTCCTCGCGCTTCCCGTACTACATGAACACGTACGGCATGCACTCGATCCACGGCCGCGCCCCGGCGATCGCCACCGGCCTGGCCGCGTCCCGCCCGGACCTGTCGGTGTGGGTGGTGACGGGCGACGGCGACGCGCTGTCGATCGGCGGCAACCACCTGATCCACGCGCTGCGCCGGAACGTCAATCTGAAGATCCTGCTGTTCAACAACCGGATCTACGGACTGACCAAGGGCCAGTACTCGCCGACCAGTGAGGTCGGGAAGATCACCAAGTCCACGCCGATGGGTTCGCTGGACGCGCCCTTCAACCCGCTGTCGCTGGCCATCGGCGCGGAGGCGAGTTTTGTGGCGCGGACGATCGACTCGGACCGGCAGCACCTTCAGTCGGTGCTGCGGGCGGCGGCGCAGCACGAGGGCACCGCGCTGGTGGAGATCTACCAGAACTGCAACATCTTCAACGACGGAGCGTTCGAGCTCCTGAAGGAGCCCGGCACCCGGGACGAGGCGCTGATTCGGCTGGAGCACGGGCAGCCGGTGCTGGTCGGTGCGGACCGGCACGTGGTGCGCGGGGCGGACGGGGAGCTCCGGATCGCGCCGCGGGCCGAGGGGGAGGCCCTCGTGCACGACGCGCATGCCGGTAGCCCCACGACGGCGTTCGCGCTCACCCGGCTGACGGATGCGGACATGCTGCACCACACGCCGATCGGGGTGCTGCGGGACGTGAAGCGGCCGGTGTACGACACGCAGATGGCGGACCAGCTGGCGTTGGCGGAGGAGCAGAAGGGGCGGGGGGAGCTGGCCGGTCTGCTGGCGGGATCCAGTACCTGGACGGTGACTGGCTGAGGGGCCGGAAACACCACCCCGTCAGCAGCAAAAGTGCCGTTTGGGGATGACACCTTCACCCGCGTGCCGCTACCTTTCGTAGGACGTTTCGTGCGCGGGTGAAGGGCGGGCCATGGCGGAGAGCGGGCGGGAGGCCAGGGTCGGGCTCTGGAACGGCTTTGCGGCGTACGGGATGTGGGGGTTGTTCCCGCTGTTCTGGCCGTTGCTGGAGCCGGCCGGGGCGGTGGACATTCTGGCGAACCGGATGGTGTGGTCGCTGGTGGCGGTGGCGGTGATGCTGCTCGTACGCCGGCGCTGGGGGTGGATACGCCCGCTGCTGCGGCAGCCGCGCAGGCTCGCGCTGCTGGCGGTGGCGGCGGCCACGGTCTCGGTGAACTGGGGCGTGTACATCTGGGCCGTGAACGCGGGGCATGTGGTGGAGACCAGCCTCGGGTACTTCATCAATCCGCTGGTGACGATCGCGTTCGGCGTGCTGGTGCTGCGTGAGCGGCTGCGCACCGCACAGTGGGCGGCGGTCGGGGTCGGTGTGGCCGCGGTGGCGGTGCTGACGGTGGCGTACGGGCGGCTGCCGTGGATCGCGCTGACGCTGGCGCTGTCGTTCGCCACGTACGGGCTGATGAAGAAGAAGGTCGCGTTGGGCGGGCCGGAGAGCCTGGCGGTGGAGAGCGCGGTGATGTTCCCGTTCGCGCTGGGGGTGCTGGTGTACCTGGGGGTGCGCGGCGAGGGCAGCCTGGGGCACTACGGCTGGGGCCACACCGCGCTGCTGATGGCCAGCGGCGTGATCACGGCGGTGCCGCTGATGTGCTTCGGCGCGGCCGCGCTGCGGGTACCGCTGACCACGCTGGGGCTGTTGCAGTACCTGGCGCCGGTGTTCCAGTTCCTGATCGGGGTGACGGTCTTCCACGAGTCGATGTCGCCGGCCCGCTGGGCGGGCTTCGGGCTGGTGTGGGTGGCGCTGGTGGTGCTGAGCGTGGACGCGCTGCGCCGGGTGCGGGCGGAGCGGCGGCCGGTCGCGGTCGCGGCGCCCGCGGAGGCGGCGGTCTCCAACTGACGACGCGGGGCCCCGGGAGGTGATCCCGGGGCCCCGCGCACCGATCGTGGTTACTTACCGGAGGCCGCGGCCTGCTCCAGGGTCTCCGGGGTGACGGCGCCCATGTAGATCTTGCCGTCCTTGGTGATCAGGGCGTTGACGACGCGGGTGGACACCAGGGTGCCGCCCTTGACCTCGCGGCCGGCGAACTTGGCGATGCCCTTCGCGGCGTCCGCGCCGGCCTCGCCGCGGGCGATGGCCGTCCAGCCCTCGCCGATGACGCCCGCCTTCGCCCCGTCGGCGCCGCCGGTCGGCAGCGAGGGCAGGCCGGGGACGGACGGCATCGGGTTGGCGGCGTGCTCCTTCGCGGACTGCTCGACCACCTTGGCGCCCTTGGGCACGCTGAACTCGAAGGTCTTGGCTTCCGGCTTGGCGTAGGACAGCGTGCCGAAGCGCACGTCGAACGCGGTGGCGCCGTCCACCGTGCGCAGCTGCACGGCCAGCGGCAGGCCCTTCTCGGCGTCGATGGAGACCCGGATCTCGGCGACGGTGGAGCCGGCCTGCTTGGGCTTGATGCTGAGCTTGTACGCGGCGTGCCCGGCGACCCGCTCGGTGCCGTCCACCGTCACTGAGGTGGTGGCGGAGGAGTGTTCGAGGAGCTGCTTGGCGATGTCCTGCGGGGTGATGGAGCCGATCCCCTCCTTCCCGTCCG
Source organism: Kitasatospora sp. NPDC059673 (assembly GCF_042734215.1). Lineage (NCBI taxonomy): Bacteria > Bacillati > Actinomycetota > Actinomycetes > Kitasatosporales > Streptomycetaceae > Kitasatospora > Kitasatospora sp. NPDC059673. The sequence goes on from NZ_JBHWEN010000003.1 coordinate 119,577, forward strand.
GGCGGTGGCCGTCGGTGCCCGCGCCGGTCAGGTGCAGGGCCTGCTGGGAGCTGCGGTCGTAGGCCCACACCTGGTCGCCGTTGTGGACCAGCTCGTAGCCGGACTTCTGGCCGGACAGGGTGAGCCGCTGGCGGTCCGGGCCGTCGGAGACGACGGACAGGGTGTGCGAGCCGCCGAGCAGTTCGACGGCCTTCATCTGCGGGTCGGCGCTGCCGGTCTTGGCGCCGGCGCCGCGGGCCATCTCGCCGAGCGGGCCGGAGCCGGAGGCGAGGTCGGTCAGCGCGGTGGGCAGGCCCAGGTCGGCGTTGACCCGGACGGTTCCGCTGAAGGTGTCGGTGTTCGCGGAGAGGGCCTTGGCGATCAGATCCTGGGCGCTGATGGCCGGCAGGTTCGGCGACTCGTCGCTGGCCAGTGCGGGCACCAGGCCGATGCCGGTGGCGACGACGGCGGCAATCGCCACCGGCACGCCGATCCGGACGGCGGTGCGGCGCCTGCCCGCCCGAGGTGCCGTCAAGTTCTGTACTGCGGTGGCTTCCTGGTCCACTGCGGCCCCCTTCAGAGCTCGTCTGCTGTCACTGTCCATTGAAGCCCCGCGGCCCCCCGTGTCGCGTCGCCCGCCGGCAGCAGATCGCGCTACGTCTCGCGTTGTATCCGGAGTATGGCGACCCTGAGACGCCCTCAGGGTTCGGTAGTTCCACAGGCGTACACCTCGCGTAGGGTCGGGCCCATGAGTCACGAGCCCTCGCTGCCCGTCCCCTCTTCCCCTACGCCGACCGCGATGCGGCGCGCGCTGCGCCGGGCCCGGGACGGGGTGGCGCTGGATGCCGCGGAGGCGGCGGTGCTGCTCCAGGCGCGCGGCGCGGACCTGTCGGAGCTGTGCGGGGTGGCCGCGCGGATCCGTGACGCCGGGCTGGAGCAGGCGGGCCGCCCGGGCGTCATCACGTACTCCCGCAAGGTGTTCATCCCGCTGACCAGGCTGTGCCGGGACCGCTGTCACTACTGCACCTTCGTCACCGTCCCCGGCAAGCTCCGCAAGGACGGCCACGGGATGTACCTGTCCCCGGACGAGGTGCTGGAGATCGCCCGGCAGGGCGCCGAACTCGGCTGCAAGGAAGCCCTGTTCACGCTCGGCGACCGCCCCGAGGACCGGTGGCCCGAGGCCCGCGAGTGGCTGGACGCGCACGGCTACGACGACACCCTGGCGTACCTGCGGGCGATGGCGGTGCGGGTGCTGGAGGAGACCGGGCTGCTGCCGCACCTGAACCCCGGCGTGCTGTCCTGGACGGACTTCCAGCGCCTCAAGCCGGTCGCTCCGTCGATGGGCATGATGCTGGAGACCACCGCCACCCGCCTGTGGTCGGAGCCCGGCGGCCCGCACCACGGCTCGCCGGACAAGGAACCGGCGGTGCGGCTGCGGGTGCTGGAGGACGCCGGGCGCAGCGCCGTGCCGTTCACCACCGGGGTGCTGATCGGCATCGGCGAGACGTACCAGGAGCGGGCCGAGTCGCTGCTGGCGATCCGCAAGGTGGCCCGGGCCTACCAGGGCGTGCAGGAAGTGATCGTGCAGAACTTCCGGGCCAAGCCGGACACCGCGATGCGGGCCATGCCGGACGCCGAACTGTCCGAGCTGGCAGCCACGGTGGCGGTGGCCCGGCTGGTGCTCGGCCCGGCGGCCCGGATCCAGGCGCCGCCGAACCTGGTGGACGCCGAATTCGCGCTGCTGATCGGCGCCGGCATCGACGACTGGGGCGGCATTTCGCCGCTGACGCCCGACCACGTCAACCCGGAGCGCCCCTGGCCGCACATCGAAGAGTTGGCCGAACGGACCACTGAATCCGGGTTCACCCTGCGCGAGCGGTTGACGATCCATCCCGAGTACCTGAAGCGCGGCGAGCCGTGGCTCGACCCCCGGCTGCTGCCGCACGTGCGGGCGCTCGCCGACCCGGCCACCGGCCTGGCCGTCGAGGGCCGCCGCCCCGCGGGCCTGCCCTGGCAGGAGCCGGAGGAGCCGATGACCGGCGGCGGCCGCACCGACCTGTTCCGCACCGTCGACACCGAGGGCCGCACCGGCGACCGCCGCTCCGACTTCGACGAGGTCTACGGCGACTGGGAGTCGCTGCGCGAACAGGTCGCCGTCCCCGCCCCGCGCCGCCTGCCCGCCGAGGTCCGGGCCGCGCTGTCCACCGCCGCCGACGACCCGACGAAGCTGACGGACGATCAGGCCCTGGCGCTGTTCCAGGCCGACGGGGACGCGCTGGACGCGCTGTGCCGGATCGCCGACGAGCTGCGCCGCGACACGGTCGGCGAGGAGGTGACGTACTGCGTCACCCGGAACATCAACTTCACCAACGTCTGCTACACCGGCTGCCGGTTCTGCGCGTTCGCGCAGCGCCGTACCGACGCCGACGCGTACACCCTGTCGCTGGACCAGGTCGCCGAACGGGCCGAGCAGGCCTGGGAGGTCGGCGCGACCGAGGTGTGCATGCAGGGCGGCATCCACCCGGACCTGCCGGGCACCGCGTACTTCGACATCGCCCGGGCCGTGAAGCAGCGGGTGCCGGGCATCCACGTGCACGCGTTCTCGCCGATGGAGGTGGTCAACGGCGCCACCCGCACCGGACTTTCGATCCGCGACTGGCTGACCCGGGCCAAGGGGGCCGGGCTGGACTCCATCCCCGGCACCGCCGCGGAGATCCTCGACGACGAGGTGCGCTGGGTGCTCACCAAGGGCAAGCTGCCCGCCGCGACCTGGGTGGAGGTGGTCACCGCCGCGCACGAGCTGGGCCTGCGTTCCTCGTCCACCATGATGTACGGGCACGTCGACACCCCGAAGCACTGGCTGGGCCACCTGCGGCTGCTGGCCGAACTCCAGCAGCGCACCGGCGGGTTCACCGAGTTCGTCACGCTGCCGTTCGTGCACACCAACGCCCCCGTGTACCTGGCGGGCATCGCCCGGCCCGGCCCGACCGCGCGCGACAACCGGGCGGTGACCGCGATGGCCCGGCTGCTGCTGCACCCGCACATCCCCAACATCCAGACCAGCTGGGTGAAGCTCGGCGCGGAGGGCGCCGCCGAGATGCTCCGCAGCGGGGCCAACGACCTGGGCGGCACGCTGATGGAGGAGACCATCTCCCGGATGGCGGGCTCCGGTTGGGGTTCCTACAAGTCGGTCCGCGATCTGGAGGCGATCGCCGCCCTGGCCGGCCGTCCGGCCCGGCAGCGCACCACCGACTACGGGCAGGTGCCCGCCGAACGGCGCGCGGCGGCCCTCGCCTCGGACGGCCACCTGCCCCGGCTGCTGCCCGTGCTGGAGTAACGGGCCCGCCCTGGCCGCCCGGCGGCGGGCGGATGGATGTTCGGTGGAGCCCGGCGGTTTCGAGCGAGCCTTCGAATACAGTGCGTCTGCTGTCCGACGCCGCCGACCGAAAGGCCCCCACCCGTGATGCCCCTGTGGTCACGCGCCCAGCAGCAGGATTTCCGCAGCCGGGTACGGGGCTGTCTGCTCGGCGGCGCGATCGGTGACGCCCTCGGCGCCGGCATCGAGTTCGAACAGCTGGAGCAGATCCGGGCCACCCACGGCGCGGCGGGCGTCACCGGTTACGTCCGCGCCTACGGGCGGCGCGGCGCCGTCACCGACGACACCCAGATGAGCATGTTCACCGTGGACGGCCTGATCCGCGCCCACATCGGCCGCGACAGCGGCGCCTGGCACCCGCCGTCCGACGTGCACCGCGCCTACCTGCGCTGGTACGCCACCCAGCAGGACTGGGGCCCCGACGAGCGCCGCAAGGACCTCGGCTGGCTGGGCCGTGAGGAGTGGCTGTACGACCGCCGCGCCCCCGGCAACGCCTGCCTGTCCGGCCTGGCCGGCACCGGGGACGGGCCGCTGCCCACCGTCGAGGAGCCGCGCAACCCGAACTCCAAGGGCTGCGGCACCGTGATGCGCGCCGCCCCGTTCGGGCTGCTCACCGCCTGGGACCCGGCCCTGGTGTTCCAACTGGCCGTCGAATGCTCGGTGCTGACCCACGGCCACCCCACCGGCTACCTGTCCGCCGGGGCCTTCGCGGTGATCGTCCACGCGGTGGCCCGCGGCGGCACCCTGGAGGAGGGCGTCCACCTCGCCCTGGCGCTGCTGTCCGAGCGGCCCGGCCACGAGGAGACCACCGCCGCCCTGCGCGCCGCCCTGGACGCCGTCCGGGCCGGTGTGCCCTCCGCCGAACGGGTCGAGGAACTCGGCGCGGGCTGGACCGCCGAGGAGTCGCTCGCCATCGGCCTGTACTGCGCCCTGGTCGCCGAGGACGTCCGCAGCGGCCTGCTGCTGGCGGTCAACCACTCCGGCGACAGCGACTCCACCGGCTCCATCTGCGGCAACCTGCTCGGCGCCCTGCACGGCGAGACCGCGCTGCCGCCCGAGCTGCTGGCCGAACTGGAGGGCCGCGGCGCGATCCTGGAACTCGCCGACGACCTGGTGCTGGAACTGCTGCACGGCCCCGCCCTGCACGGCACCGAGGGCTGGAACACCCGCTACCCGGTCGGCAGTTGAGGCCCGGGCGGGCGGCTGCGACGGTGCCCGCCGCAGCGGCCGGGGCCGGGCGGATGCCACGGTGCCCGCCGCAGGGGGAGCGACGGGCACCGTGGGGTGGGCAGGGAGCCGTGGATCAGACCTCGCCGAAGGCGCCCGCGGCGGCGGCGGCCGCGAAAGCCGCCCAGCTCGCGTTGGAGAAGTGCAGCTGCGCGCCGTGCGGGTCCTTGGAGTCCCGGACCGCGATCGAGGCAGAAGACGGGACGGCGATCTCGACGCACGCGCCGTTGCCGCCGCTGTAGCTGCTCTTGCGCCAGGTCAGGGTCTCGGTGGCCTTGCTCATTGCATGAACTCCTCTGCCAATTGGGTGATCATCGACCGGCTCTCCGTGACACTCAGCGCCGCGGCTCGCAGGTGGTCGTAGAGATTGGTATAGCGGCGTACGTCGGCTTCCTTCTCCAAGTAGAGATCGGCCGTCACTCCTTCGAAGTAGACGACCGTGGAATCTGCTGACTCGGGGAACTCCATCAGGGAGAATGTCCCGGTCATCCCGGGGTGGGCACCGTTGCTGAACGGTATGACCTGCAGGTTGATGTTCGGTCGTTCGCCGAGCTCGACCAGCTGGAACAGCTGCTCCGCCATCACCTGCGGCCCGCCGACCTGGCGGCGCAGCACCGCCTCGTCCACCACCACCCACAGGCTGCCGAGCTGGTCCTCGCCGTGTATCCGGTGCTGGCGCTTGAGCCGCACCTCCACCCGGCGGCGGATCGCCGCCGGATCGGTGTCCGGCTGGGTGCCGGTCACCACTGCCTCGGCGTACTGCGGGGTCTGCAACAGCCCGGGCACGAACGAGGATTCGTAGGCCCGGATCGACGAGGCCTCCGCCTCCAGTCCGATGTACACGCTGTACGGGATGTCCCCGAACTCGTGCCACCAACCGCGCTGGCGCGACTCCTTGGCCATCTCCATCAGTCCGTTGCGGACCCGCTCGTCCTCGACCTCGTAGACGTCGCACAGGTCGCGCACATCGCGCGGGCTGATCGAGCGGCGGCCGTTCTCCAGTCGGCTGATCTTCGACTGGGAGACCATCAGGCGGCCGGCCACCTCCTCGGCGGTCATCCCTCGGAGTTCGCGCAGCCGCCGGAGCTCGGCGCCGAGCCTGCGGCGGCGGACCGTCGGGTTCACGCTGGCGGACACATCGACCTCCGGCCCCACTACTGGCAACAGTGCGGTAATTGGTACCAACCCCCTGACGCTGAGCAGCATGCCACCTCAACTGCGGTCCACGCCCGGGATTCGCCGCAGCACGGTAGAACAGATCATCGGAAAATAGCTCAATGGGGGCGGTGGTACTTGCGGACCCCCCGCCCCACGCGCTAAAGGGCATCCCTTGTGCCCCAGGGCACTTGACGCGGGGTCGGACATCGGCCGGCGGGCGAGAACGGGGAAAGGCGGTCGGCCCGGTGCATCGCACCGGGC